>JACQOU010000006.1 GCA_016207775.1 Deltaproteobacteria bacterium | reverse complement strand
TAAGTTCTTACTTGCAGCGTAACGAACAGACTGGTTATCAAGCAATGGTTTGTGATGCGGGCACGGACTAACAGGCAAGGATTCGGCTGCAAGACAAGCAGCAATCACTTGTGGGAGAGGTGCTTGGAAATGTGCCTAGCGCATTTTCAGGCAAGACACCTCGTTCGTGCACCCGAGCCTGAAGGCGCCCAACGCAAAGAGGGCTAGTGTTCACACGCCTCCCATCAATCCAAAATGGTTGATGTACTAGGCAATTCGCTCGATGAGTTGGACAAGTTCATGGGTAACCAGCCCTTCTGAAAAGGAAGGATGTACCTTTTCAGATACCTAGGCAATTCGCTCGATGAGTTGGACAAGTTCGCGGAAGTTTATTGGTTTGCTCACGTAGCTGTTCATGCCGGCAGCATGGCATCGTTCTTCGTCTTTCTTCATTGCATGGGCGGTCATCGCTACGATCGGCACAGCGGCTTTTTTGGGATCGGGCAGGGTACGAATTGCTTGTGTGGCCTGGAAGCCATCCATGGTGGGCATCTGAACATCCATCAAAACGACATCGAAGTCTTCTCGAGCAATGTTATCCAGTGCTTCTCGCCCATTATTTGCAATCACTACCCGATGGCCTCTCTTCTTTAACAAACGTTCAACCACCAGCTGACTATCCAGTACGTCTTCAGCCAAAAGTATCCGGAGGGGCTTGCGTATGTCCGGTAATTTCGATTCGCTCAAAGGCGAGCACCGGCCTGGTTTTGCATTCCTCTTTGCAATACTGGTAACAGCCTCCAACAGAGTTGATGGCGTTACCGGTTTATCAATCAAAAAGGCACCCAGTTCCTGAAACCGGGCTTGGTTATTTCTCCGCTCAAGCGGCGAGATGGTGAAGATGATGGATTGAGCAAGTGCCGAGTCATTTTGAAGCCATCGGAATATTCGGTCAGTCTCGCACATCAAAGAATCAATAATGATTGCTCCATAGGGTTGATCAAACTGATTGGCCTCGCATATCTTGCTTAAAGCAGTAGGAATGTCTTCAGCCATTTCGGGCTTCATTCCCCAATGGTGCAAAATCCTCTCCGTAATAAATCGAGCAGTCGGATTGTTGATAACGATTAATGCGGGTAGTCCCTGTAGGGCTTCGGTCCCCTCCGATAACAGGGCTTGATCCTCTTCAGACGAATAGGGGAGTTGAATCGTGAAAGTGAATCGACTGCCGCTCCCCAATTTACTTTCAACCCAAAGCTTCCCTTTCATCTGGCTTATCAAATGCGAAGCAATGGCAAGTCCTAATCCTGTTCCCCCTGCCCGGCGCGTGTTGGAAGCATCCGCTTGGATGAACGGAGCAAAAATTCTTTCCTGATCGTGAGCCGAAATGCCGATTCCCGTGTCCGCTACGCAAAACTTGAGACAAACCTCACTGCAGACCTCACTGCAGACCTCACCAGGGTCCTTCTTCACCAGCGATACACTGAGAACAATTTCACCCTTATGCGTGAATTTAATAGCATTACCGATTAAATTGGTCAGAACCTGCCGGATGCGAAGGGAATCCCCCACAAGATGGCTCGGCACTTCGTCGCTCTTATCCAGCAGGAGTTCCAAGCCTTTCGTATACGCTTTCAAGCCCAGCGTTCTTAAGGTTTGATTGATGACAATACGCAGATCAAATGGCGCATTATCGAGCTGGAATTTACCGGATTCGATTCGCGAAAAATCAAGTATTTCATTGAGCAGTTCGAGAAGAGTATAGGCAGATTGCTTTGCCATCCCCAGATACTCCCGCACCGTCGAAGTGAGCTCTTCATCCAGCGCCAGTTCGGTCATTCCGATAATGGAGGTCATCGGCGTTCTGAGCTCATGACTGATATTGGCCAGGAACTGGCTTTTAGCCTCGTTAGCCGATTCGGCGACCGTTCTCGCCTGACGGATTTCCTCTTCATTTTGAAGACGGTTGACAGCCGCTTCCACGATGCTGGCAACAGTCTTCAAGAATTGAAACTCTTCCTCTTCAAATTTTATTTTCTCTGATTGGTGGATACTCAGCACCCCAAACACCCCGCCCAATTTGCCAACCATACAGCTTTGACTGACCCTAATTCCCGCTTTACGAAAAAACGGATCCGCCCACACGTTGTTTGTCGGAAGATTCGGAACACCAATGACAGCTTTTCCTACCATTCCATTTTTCCAACCGACACCGTCCTGCAGGTGGAAAGATTGTCCATCGGACGACACCTCCCAAAATCCGCAACAATCGACATGCAAATTTTTGGCAACACACTGAAGCGCATCTTTTGTCAGGATGGAAGAAGCCAGAACCGTGAGCGCACGATGGCTAAACTCCCAGAGACTTCTTTGCTGTGAGGCCGCACGACGAAGCTCCTCGTTTTTTTCTTCCAATTTCGAGATAAGCGACTCGCTATATTCTCTCATTACCTGGGGTTCATTGATCGTGCAGGGACGAGTGTGCGCTTTACCACGCGTCTCAAGGATAGCATTCACAATCACCTTGGTAGGCGCCGGTTTGAGAATATACCTATCGGCTCCCACATCCGCTGCAAGCTTTTCGTTCGCCGCACCTGTGTAGGTACTGGTGTACATAATAAAGGGGATTGAGCGCAGCTTTGGATTTCTTTTGACTGCCATGCACAAACTAAATCCGTCCATTTTGGGCATCAGAATATCTGAAATAATGGCACCGATCGGCTGCTCTTCAAGTTTGGCCAGCGCATCCAGTCCGTCCACTGCCTCTACGACAGTAAACCCCTCCGTTTCGACTGTGACCCTGAGCAATTTACGATTGGTCACATTATCGTCGACTACTAAGATTTTTAAATGGGTCTCTATAACCATCTCCTAACTTTATGCAGGTTCACGGTAATGGGTCTCTATAACCATCTCCTAACTTTATGCCGGTTCACGGTGTTGAATATCCTCAGAATCAAACTTCAACTCATGGCTTGAGCGCACCCTCGTCAGTTCACTGAGCAAAGTGGCATTTTGAAGCGAAAGAGCCGCCTGCAGGGTCAATAGTTCGGTGATGCGTGTTTTCTCAAGCGTAAACATGTCATTGGATATCCGATTTTCTAGATACAGAATCCCAATCATCTGTGACTGCCTGAGCACCGGAAGACACAGCACCGATCGCAGTTGCAGGTTCTGCACATCCGTATCGTCCTTAAAAGCGCCTTCCTGAGCGGCATTTCTTAAAAGCAATTTCTCTCCCGTCCGATAGACGAAACGCGCAATTGCCTTGCAGATGCCTGTGGTGTTTTCAAGGTTTTGATTGAGCATCCTGGCAGCCTCAGTCTTTGTGATATGGCTTTCCGCCCTTATAACTAAGTTGCCCTCTTCCACCATCAACAGATAACCGTGTTGAGCACCTGAACTTTCCAGCACCACATTCATAATTTTGCGCAATAGTGCATCTCGTTCACGCTCTGCCGAGATCGCCAATGCCGATTTCATCAGGTAATCGAAATCAAGATCGGGGAGAGTGGCCGTGAGTGGCACATCCGCTGAAACCATTGGGTGAGAAAGTGTGCGCTCTTCAAAGACCTCCGGATATTTATCGATAAGCGCAGTTTCTTTTCTCGTTGCAAGACATTTTCGATACAAGCGCGCTGCTTCGGTCAGATAGACTCTCTCGCACGGCTGCCCTGATTGCATGAGAAGTTCCCCCAGACATTCGTTCAGGTGCCCCTCCAAAAAGAGATAACCCTGGCTGTGTGCAATACTGATGGCATCCAAGTAAAGACTCCGCGCAGTTCTGAAATCTCCGGTTGCTCGCTCCACTTCGGCATACAGGAAGGCAAGATAGGGCTTGAGCAACGGTCCCAGCCGTGCCCAACGCTCCAGTCGCTTGATGAGCGGATTGATTTCCGCGAGAAGTTCGCTCTTGTTTTTAAACCGTTTGCCCGCTTCATAAAGTTTCAGTGCGTTAAGCACCAGGAAAACGTGCCATTGCCTCTTGAGTACATTATCAGTGAGACCCGACAGATATTTTCTAACCTGAGTCAAATACTTGTGAGCGAGTTCGTAGTTTCCCAGGTAGTAATGAGAAAGACCCATGTGCACATAATAGCTGCCTGCGGAGGCCACATGATTATCGAGCTCCCATTGTCTCAGTTTTTCCTCCATCGGTATCGCAACACCATTTTTCTTCATGGGCTCTATCCATCCCGCTTGCATGGCATCCGCAAGTCCGACGGAAAAACTGAGATGGTATCGATTGGAGAACTGAAGGCATTCTCTTGCAGCGTCTTCTATAATTGAAAAGTCGGTACCCTGAACTTGCAGGTTCCACATCAAAGGGCCATAAGAAAGACCCGCATTATAAAGATCACCACAATTCTTGCCACACTGAATAGCTTTCAGACAATAATCGACGATTTGTCTCGGATGGCTACGGGAATGCATATTGCACCACACGATACCATTCATCCCCCTGGTGGCGCCGAAGGTATTGGGATACTTGGCGCTCAGATCGCGGGCCAGATCCTCGTATTTGAATGCTTCCTCAAATTTCTCTTCTTCACCTAATTGCAGTCCCATGATGCTGAAAGAGTAAATGACCGATTCATCCATGCCGCCGGCCAAACAGTGCTGGGTAGATTGCGCTGCCGACAAATAAAGCTGGGGAACCAGCCCTGACATGTAGAGGTCGGGGATAAGCTCGCTGTAAAATGCCAACTCAATTTTACTTTTCCTGTCATGGGTGAAGGGCATATGCAGAATCGTGTCCCAGACATCGATATTTCTTGAAACAATATCTTTTATCAGCAATTTTCTTCTCGCATCCGCTTCGGTAGGACACTGCGGAATCGCTTTCTTAAAATAGCTAAGCCCCCTATTTGCCGTTTCAATCGCCTTGGTGAAGTTACCAATGGAGGATAACGAGGTCGTCTGTTCGGCCAGACATTCCGCTTTATCCAAGTCCCCTTTCGCGTGGCTCAACAACTCGGTCAACAGTTCTTCAGATTTTCCATAGTTGCCGCACATTAGCTCTGTCTTTGCGGCCTTTTGAAATATTTTAAACGTTCTATCGTATTTCTTTTGCCAACAGTCTTTGGGCAACAAGTCTTTACTTTGGTTGAAATAATCGTTCGCTGCCATGGCAGCCAGAGAGTCCAGAGCCTTATTTCCGGCATGGTAATTTAAGTTGGATAGGATATAAGCTCCCTCCCCATCCAAATGTTCAGGCTTCCCGAGATTAAGGTGGGAGATTATCGTAAACAGGTTTTCTATTTTTTCAATATCGCTGCTGTCGTGTTTCGGAACGCTTGCCAGCAGATAACTGCCAACCTCCCAATGTATCTCACGACGTCTCGAAGCGGGCAGTGACGCTAAAACCGCCTCCTGCACTCTATCGTGTATGAACTGCAATTGATTTCTCGTCTCAACAAGAAGCCCCTGCCGAAGCGCTGGTTTCAGCATTTCAAATGTTTCAAGTAACGTTGTCTTTTGGATCGCTGCTACATCCGACGGAGAAAAGGTGTTGCCCATGCAGGCGCAGTATTTGAGCATTTCAATTAATTGGACCGGGAGCTTATTAATCTTTGAACTGAAAAGAGCCACCACCGTGGTCGGCATCCGACTTTGGCTTATTCTATTGATATCCCATCGCCACTGATGCGAATCATCCAAATATAGAAGCTCTTCATTATAAAGGTAGGAAAGGCTTTCACTGACAAAAAGCGGATTACCCTCACTGAGAGAACTAATAAACTCCGATAGGGCTCTGGTTTGCGCACGCGGAGAATCTAATATGTAGGACACCATTTCATGACAGTACTGCGGTTTCAGTGGGCAAAGACGTACCTGCCCTAAAGGCCAATGGTTATCAACCGCGTTACGGAGAAGCTTCGATAGCGGGTGACTCGTGTCCACCTCGTTATGTCGGTAGGCCCCCAATAGAAACAAGTACGGGTGATCCTTGTAGTTGGCTAACACATTGGTCAAAAAATCAAAGGAAGCACTATCGCACCATTGCAGGTCATCAATAAAAAGAACGAGCGGATTCTCCTCACTGGCCAGACACGTCAGAAAGCGATCAAACACATTATGAAATCGATTGAGCGATTCTACCGGCGGCAACGGCTTAAGACCGGGTTGTGGGCCTATCAGAACTTCCAATTCCGGAATGACATCAGTCAAACATTTTCCATCTTTCCCAACCGCCTTCAGTATTCTGCTTTTCCAAAGGACAACCCTTTCGTCGCTTTCAGTCAGGAAAGTACGTATCAAGTTCTTAAACGCCTGGATCAGGGAACTGTACGGAATATTTTTTTGATAAACATCAAATTTTCCAGACGTGAAATAGCCACGGTGTTTTACAATCGGGGTTTGCAACTCCTGGATAAGCCGCGTCTTTCCTATGCCAGAAAGTCCGGAAATAAACAAACAACGACAAGTGCCCTCAGCCACTTTCTCGTACTCATCCAAAATGGTTCGAGCCTCAGCATCACGGCCAACCATTTTAGATATAAATGTCACTTTGCCGCTGACTACGCTGCTCTCAAGTGAAAAGTCGCGTATCGTGCCAATTGCGGAAAATTCTTCCTTGCACCTTTGAAGATCCGTATATAAACCACTTCCACTCTGGTAACGTTTCTCTGGCTGTTTCAGCAGCAGCTTCGCCACTATTCTACTTAGAACCACCGGTACATTTGGGTTCACCTCGTGTACATTTTGAGCTTCTCGGGCCAAATGGGAATGAATCAGCTCCAACGGATCGTCGAAAGAAAAGGGTAAATGCCCAGTCAAAAGTTCATAGAATAAGACACCCAGTGAATACAAGTCCGACGAGAACACCACACGATGATTAATTCGACCCGTTTGCTCAGGCGAAGTGTAAGCAAGCGTGTTTCTGACGAATGAGGGTTCATAGATGAAATGACTGATATTCCGTACGTCAACGGCACTGATGAAATCAATGAGCTTGAGCTCCAGTGTTTTCAGATCCACTAAGATATTATTGGGCTTGATGCCGCCGTGAATGATTCCCGATTCGTGAACGATATCCAATGCGCTTGCGAGTCGGCACGCAATGGTGAAAAAATCACTCAATGACACCTGCGAGGCCATCAACTTGTTCAGCGGAACGCCATCGTAGAAATTCTGGATGATAAACGGCACACCATTTTTTACGTCAAAGAAAAGCGGGGTGATGATAAGAGGATGCTCCAAAACACGCAGATGTTCAATTTTCTGTATGACCTGCGTGTCATCATTCAAATTAAACGCTTTGAGTATTTTAAGAACTAAAACCCCGTTTGGATTTTTCTTATGGCATGCTTTGTACACAGCGGACTGGGGAGTTTCCGCTATCTTGTCGATAATTTCATAGTTTGCTATCTGCATCTTTTCCCCCTTTCAATCTAACATCTGCCGACACCTCTGGACAAAGTTTCCCCCACTTGATACGGAAGCTTGCGGGTATCGATAGGCTTGGCGATGTACCCATCGCAACCGGCATCGCGAGCTTTCTTATCATCGCCCTTCATTGCAAACGCAGTGAGGGCAACGATATAAATGTGCTTGGTGTCGGAATTTGCTTTCAGTTCCTTTGCCAGGGTCAAGCCGTCCATGCCGGGAAGAGCAATATCCAAAAGAATGAGGTCCGGATGAAAACTACCAATACAACCCATCACACTTTCCGCATCTGTCACGCGATCGACCACATAGCCGCTCGCTTCCAGGACGTCCGAAGCCAGTTTGAGATTAATGGGGTTATCATCCACCACCAATATGCGAAATCTCATAGACGACATCTCACGCCGCAATCTCCCTCGTGCTTTGAACGGGAAGACTGACACTGAAAACGCTCCCTTCGCCAACCTCACTGAACACTCCTATCGACCCCCCCTGCAGCTCAATGATTTTCTTGGTCAGCGCAAGTCCGAGGCCGGTTCCAGGCAGGTGGCGAGATACCGACGTATCGAGCTGTTGGAACTCAACAAACAACTTTCCAATATCCTCCTTTCTTATTCCAATGCCCGTATCTTTCACCTGGATATTAAGGCCCCCATCTTGTGACGTAATCACCACGTTCACTTTGCCTTCATCATTATTAAATTTCACGGCGTTTGATATCAGGTTGTAGAGCACTTGTTTGAACTTTTGCTGGTCGAGCCGTACGGTATCCGAGGGAGTGATAATATCCTTTGTGACAATAATGTTCTTTTTTCGAGCCATGGGGCTAATGATCGAACAGACTTCGTCCACAGCAGCCCCTAGCGAAAACGTATTGAGAATCACTTCCATTTTTCCCGATTCCACTTTGGAAAGGTCGAGAACATCGTTGATCAGTTGTAATAAATGTCTCCCACTGTTGAGCACATCCATCATGTATTCTTTTTGCTTACCCGTTAAGGGGCCTGGCTTTTCATCGATTAGAAACTCGGAAAAGCCGATGATCCCGTTGAGCGGAGTACGCAACTCGTGAGACATTTTTGCCAGGAATTCTGATTTCAAACGATTGGCTTCCTGCAAAGTTTGTTCGAAACGCTTTCTTTCCGTAACATCTCTGGCAGCCGCAAACACACCCTGCAATTTGCCTTCCCGGTCGTAGAAGGTAGCGGCGTTGTAGGAAACCACCGTTTCCTGACCCTCTTTGCTCCGGGCTGTAAGCTCGAAGTTGGTCACTTTATTTTCCTTCAGCACCAGCTTAATGCCTTCTTCGGCGCGCCTGGGATCGGTGAAATAGTTTTTGAACGCTGAACCCACCAATTCTTCCCTGCCACATCCCGTAAGCTCTGCCATTTGCTGGTTCACGTCGGTAATAATGCCGACCGGGTCTGTGGTCATCAATGCATCGATGTTCGATTCAATGAGCGAACGGGTATAGCTTTGTTGGCTGCGCAGTTGGGTTTCGAGTTCTTTTTGAGCGGTAATATCACGAGCTCCGGCCAGAATACCCAACGTCTGTCCCGAAGCATCCGTAAAGACGCCCGCATTGAAACTTACCGTAATTCGCCTTCCATAGCGCGTGATCAATACGAGCTCATATCCCATCACTCTTTTCTCGGATAGCGTCTGTTCCACACCGGCTCGCGCCCGATCCGGTTCGGTAAAATAGTCCTTAAACCCCGAATTGATTAAATGCTTTCTCGAGTATCCGGTGAAGCGCGTGGCTTCCTCATTGACGTCGATAATGGCCCCATCCGGAGCAATCGCAAAGAGCGCATCGGCAGACGCTTCGATGAGTGAACGGTTATAGGCCTGCTGCTCGGCTAATTGGGTCTGCAGCCGGGCCTGCTCAGAAATATCACGAGCGCTTGCAAAAATACCCTGAACGCCGCCATCAGCAGTACGAAACACCGACGCGTTAAAGGATACGGTTGCCTTGCGACCGCCTTTCGTCTTAAGAACCAACTCGTAGTTAGTCACAACCCCTTCCGCAAAGGTGCGCTTAACGCCAGCATCCGCGTATTCGGGCATGGTGAAGTAGCGCTTGAAGGAAGACCCTACCAAGTCCGTGCGTTGATACCCGGTCATGCGGCACATTTGTTCGTTGACGTCAGTAATAAACCCATCGGGGTCCACGGTAATGAGTCCGTCTACGGATGATTCAATCAAGCCGCGAAGATAGGTCTGTTGCTCGCGCAACTGCTCTTCCAGCCGCATCCGGTCAGTGATGTCACGAGCAGAAGCGAAAATTCCGCGTACATTGCCGAAAGGGTCTTTAAACAAAGAGGCATTGAAAGATACGTGCAGTTGTCGTCGCGTTCTGGAAATAAGCGTGAGCGCATATTCCGTAACAACGCCTTTTTCCAAGGTTTCCTGCACACCGGCTGTGGCAAGAAGCGGTTGGGTGAAATAATCGGCAAATGGCGTGCCGATAAGCTCGGCGCGATTATAGCCGGTCATCTGGCACATTCGGTCGTTTACATCAGAGATAGTTCCAGAAGGATCCACTGTAATCAGACCGTCTACCGATGATTCGATAAGCCCGCGGTTATAGGCCTGTTGCTCGCGAAGCTGCTGCTCAAGTTTTTTCTGTTCAGTGATATCACGGGCAGCAGCAAACACACCTTGTAATTTTCCACCCTCGTCTTCAAAGGTAACCGCATTATAAGAAACCACTGTCTTGGTGCCTGTTTTACTTTTCACCGTTAATTCGTAGTTGGTTACCTTGCCTTCACGAATCACGCGTTTGACACCTTCTTCAGCACTCTTGGGATCTGTAAAATAGTTTTTACAGGGAGTTCCGATGAGTTCTTCGCGTGAGTAACCGGTTAATGCTTCCATTTGCTGGTTCACGTCGGTGATAACCCCTAATGGATCGGTGGTCATCAAAGCATCGATGTTGGCTTCGATGAGAGAGCGAGTGTAAACCTGCGACGCTTGAATCTTGGTTTCCAATTCCTTTTGAGCGGCAATGTTGCGGGCAGAGGCAAAAATCCCGCGCACGTTGCCGAAAGGATCTTTAAATACAGCCGCGTTGAATGATACGGGAAGATTACCGGAGGCTGATTCCAGGGTAAGCACGTAATTCGTTACCGCGCCCCGTGCAAAAGTGAGTCGGACACCCTCTTCCGCAAGTGCCCGCTCAGTGAAATAGGAAGGGAACAATGAATTGATCAGTTGGTTTCGAGTACGACCCACCATCTGACACATCGTCTCGTTCACATCGGTAATGATCATCTTGTCGTTCACAGTGACCAGTCCGTCTACAGACGCCTCGATCAGTCCTCGGTTGTACGCTCGCTCTTCAGCCAGTTGCGCTTGGAGGCGCGCCTGCTCGGTGATATCGCGGGCGGAGGCAAAAATTCCTCGCACCTTGCCCATTGGGTCCCTAAATATGGCGGCGTTAAAGGAAATGAGGCGCTCACTGCCATCTTTGGTTTTCAGACCGAGTTCATAGTTGGTTGCGGCCCCCTTATCCAATGTTAATCGCACGCCGGCAGCTGCTCTTTTTTGGTCAGTAAAATACCTGGCAAACATCGTTCCAATCAGTTCCTGACGGGAATAACCCGACATGCGGCACATCGTCTCGTTCACATCGGTAATGTTCAGTTCCGGATCGACTGTGATTAGGCCGTCCAAAGAGGCTTCAATCAAACCTCGGTTATACGCTCGTTCGTCCGCCAGCTGTGTCTGAAGGCGTGCTTGCTCGGTGATATCGCGGGCGGAAGCAAAAATTCCCCTGATCTGACCTGCTTGATCTTTAAATACAGAAGCATTGAACGATACGTTTAACGGGGGTCTGTCTCGACGAGCTAATGTGAGTACGTAGTTCGTTACGATACCTTTAGAAAACGTCTCATTGACACCGGCGGTTGCAAATTCAGGATCTTCAAAATAATCCGCAAACGGGGTCCCAATCAGTTCCTGACGCCCGTACCCTGACAAACGGCACATCTGCTCGTTGACGTCGGAAATCACCCCTGACGGATCCACTGTGATCAGTCCATCCACCGATGATTCGATTAGACCGCGGTTATAGGCCTGAGAGTCGCGTAGCTGTTGCTCCAGTTTTTTGTGCTCCGTAATATCGCGGGCCGCAGCAAACACACCTTGCAACTTTCCACCCGCGTCGCGAAACGTAGAAGCGTTGTACGATACAATTGTCTTTCGCTCATCCTTAGCGATAGCGGTGAGCTCGTAGTTAGTGATTCTCCCTTCCCGCAGCACAAGTTTAATGCCTTCTTGGGCAAGCTTTGGGTCAGTAAAATAGTTCTTAAAAGGTGAACCAATCAGTTCATCACGCGCGTAGCCTGTTAACGCCGTCATTTGTTGATTGACGTCCGTGATCGTCCCGACCGCATCGGTAGTCATCAGAGCATCGATATTGGATTCAATCAAAGAACGGGTATAGAATTGAGTGGCTTTCAGTTCCTCAGTCAGTCGGATTTCTTCCGAGATATCCTTCGAAATGAGCAAGAACCCAATCGCTCTGCCAGTCGGATCGCGCCTCGGCGTGATAACCACGCGAGCAGTAAACCGTTGCCCATTCTTGCGTACGCGGCTGAGAGTGCCCTCCCACTTACCTTCGCGTAAGCTGGCATCCATGATTTCCCGGTGTCTGCCGATTTTAACGTCTTCCGGCGTATGCAACATGGATGAGTTCGCTTTTCCGACTACTTCATCGGGTTCATAGCCATAAAGACGTCTTGCTCCCTCGTTCCACAAAAGGATCCTGCCGTCGAGGTCTTTACCGATAATGGAGTATTCGGTGGAAGATTCCAGTATATTGGTAATAAAGTTAACGGCCTCTTGGGCATCGCCTACGATTGCGCCATCAAACAAGGTTGCTCTACGGATCTCTTCACTGAACCGTTGCTCGCTGGAAATGTCCTTTGACATGAGCAAAAAACCGACGGCATTTCCATGGGGATCTTTTCGCGGGGTAATGACAATACGGGCAGAAAAGCGCTCACCGTTTTTTCGTACCCGCGCCAACGTACCTTCCCACTTACCGTACTTCAGCGCAGCCCCCATAATCTCGCTCGGTCGCCCAGCAGCTACATCCTCAGGAGTATGTAAGATGGCTGAATTACATTTATCGATGACCTCTTCAGGGCCGTATCCATAAAGTCTCCTCGCACCCTCATTCCACAGCAGAATTTTCCCATCCAGATCTTTTCCGATAATGGAATACTCGGTACAGGACTCCAAAATATTTTGTAGAAAAATGGGAAATTCGCCAACGTCTTCTCCTACCAGTAGTCTTTTCGTCTTAATTTGCTTGGTGCGCCTCATGACTTGGTAACCCTCCGGATATCGGTGTTTCTACTTTGCGGAAGAGTTCGATTAAAAACTAAACTTCTGTCGATTGGAAAATTAAGAGAGAAAAAAAATACGAAGGCTGGGCAACTGGGTGTTGGTTGCTTTCGCATCTCGATACCCCGTACTCACGTTTACCCCACCCCATCTTTTATGGCTGCCGAAACAACCCAGTAGCCCACATCCCAAGACTAACAAAATCCATCTTTTAGTTCGATATTATGCATTTTCATTAACAAGAACTGACAGCGCGTGTCAATGCTCAATAACAAAAAAAAAGCGAATGCTGGAGCTAGGCTTAGGCAGACGCGACAGTCCCTCAGACTGCCAGCCTCTCCCTCAGATTTGTGCCTCTAACTGATGACTCGTTTTTCGAGCGTCGATAAAAAGGATGGGTATGATTTTTCTGTAAAGACACTTAGAGATGCATTCACAAAAAGGCGTTAACTTTTGCTACCGTCCTGCAGGAAGGTTGGCGAGTGTGAATAGGCATTATGCCAGGTCCTTCACTTCGCACTTCTTTAAGGGAGTTCCAGAGTTTCAGAGTTCCAGACTGGCAGGCCACTCACTACGATTACTGTCGACCGAATGAACTGGCTCGATGGTCGCCGTGTTTAAATGGGTCCGGCTCGGTGCCAAAACGGTCCCAAACCTGCCCTCTATCTGCTCCCATCGTGCTTACCAATAGCCTCACTGATGCTGGCATAAGCCGTGCATTGCTGTTGAACAGCGTTAGAAGGAACTTTAAAAGAGAGGGAGAGATGATAGTGCAACGAAACCGGTTAAGTTTTTTCTTTATGGTTGTTTCTCTGTTCTTAGTCCCCGCACATGCGGATATCACTATCAGGACTGAATCCCACGCCCCTTATCTGAAGATGGAATCCTTCCTGAAAGCCGATCCCACTGAAGCGTGGATCGATGCTGCTCAGCTTGGTTTAGCTCTCAGTAGTTTGATTTCAGGGGAAAGTTTGTTGATTAGCGCTGCCTTGGATCCTTTCAAGGGCGGCCTGCTCTCTGCTCCCGTTAACAGAGTGTACGGGGGATGGACTGCAATCAATGAAACCGCACAATTGCTTCAAGCTTTAGATGATAAAGCCACTCACGAAGAAGATGCCCTCTTTCTAAGCAAGGACGGACGTCTGGACCGTGTCATTATTGCCTTTTATGCGCATTCCGATGACGACAAATTCGGTCATTTAAAGGTGGATGCCTATTCCGACCCTAACATTTTCGTACGCAGCGCGGGTCAAGGAACAACACAAGGGTCCGTCACAGTCGAAATGCGACCGCGAAATATGAATCCAGGAGTCTATCCGCTGGTATTTTTTGCAAAGGAAACAGATTGTAACATTTGTTTGTCTGTCGTACACACCGTTTTTGTCACAGTCTATGATCCGTGCCCGCTGTTAGGATTTGTTTGTCAGCAGGATATCGGTGCTTACCATCGGGCTGGCGATACCTACAAACGGCAATACGGTGCCACGCAAGCAATCATCCAGAGAGGCAATCAGGCGATTTTGCAGCTGAAGGCTCGTGACAATGCCTGCTACCATGCTCATGGCCGCACAGCTACTGGAGGTGGAAGTTCAGAAGAGGCTCGCCTGCGGGCAGCCGCGGCCTACTCAAACTGCTTGGACCAGGTCGAACTCATGAAGGAGCAAATGAAAGGGCAATGCCCTGAATTGGCTTATAACGCTTCAGCCGCTGAATGCAGCCGTTTAAGAAACCGGGAACGGGTGCTGGCGCCTTACCTAAGGGCGATAGATAACACAGTAGCCACACTAAAATCTCACAACTGCTGCCAGGAGTTTGTAAACCCAAACGGCGGCTCGGGTCCGCTCAGTCGGCCACCTATTATCGGTCCTCGACCGAATTGAATGGCATTTTTTTTCGCTCCGCTGCTCAGCCCCCAGCACCCGAATAACTTTTTACTGGCTGGGACGGCGGAATAATCACCCCATTTTCTGTAGTCTCAATGGGCTGACCTTCTTCAACAGGCGGGGCGCCTGGTGCCTTTGCTGCCTTCGTCCCAATCAATTGGTTACAGGAAACGAGCATTGCTCCTATGAGGACCAAAATAGTAAGCCGCATACATACCTCTTTCGCCTACATGCTACTTAAGAGAATACCGGAGGATTAAAATTCCTGTATTCTCACCCACTGCTTATTCTAGCCCTCATTGGTTATGTGATTATGATTGTGAAGAAATCTTCACAATTGCATGACAAAAACGGCTTGCTCTTCGTCATCATCCCACCCGGTTCGGTTCACGGCCGCCACGTATGGCTTGCTTCATAATAAACTCAGCCAAGTCACCCATCTTGACTACCGGGTCTCGAAAGATGAGGTCCTGAAGAAGCTGAATAAACTCCTCATAAAGAGGGTGACCCGCACGGTGAACTGCTCGAGCCCGCATTTCAGAGAAACTAAAGGTGCCCCAGTCTGCAAGTCTGGAGAAACTGACCTCATCAAACCTGTATTTTTTGCAGAGTCTAACAAAATCCCTCATCTCATGAAAATTATCAACCTGAACACAGAAGCAGGCCCTGAGATGTGGAATCACGCCACTGTGACGAAGAGAACTGATAAACCCCAGCCTTTCTAGAATTAAATCAAAATCGCCATTGCGCAACTTACGATAGGTTTCACTGGTCGCCGCATCGATCGAAATCGCAAATCGCTCAATCCGATCATGGATTGCGGGCATTGAGTCCCACATCGATCTTGAAAAAAGAAGGCCATTGGTATGAATGGCGATTCTTAGGGCCGGAAACAGTGCTGGCGTGAAATTCTGCAAAAACGATCGATAAATGGGGCTTGCGAAGGGATCTCCGCTACCGGTAATGTTCATCGTTGTCACTGTTTGGAACTTCGGCCAATCAAGAAGCTTCTTCTGAATGCGAAGCGCTGGTGCCTGATGAATACCCCTTAGCATCACGTGTTTTGTTCGACAGGAGGGGCATTTGAGATTGCAGGACTTGTCGTAACCAGCATTCACGAGGTTGGGCCCCCTATCGAGCTGGACACGATTTTTCCGAATGTTATCTACCATCCATGGATCTTCAACTTCGAATTGCAGAGCAAGAGCTTGATTCTTGAGAGCTGGACACCTCTTGCGATTACAAAACGCGAATGAACCGTCCAGAATGGACCTTCGTACAGCCTTCGCTCGACGTGAATTCCAAACCACTTCAGGAGTATCTCGCTTCAAGTTCCCAACAGGAAAGGGCACCCAGCCGGAGCAACAAAGATAAACATTACCGTCGTGCTTGACCTCAAAATGTTCGAACGGTTTGCTGCAGAAACGAGTATTTTGCATTGAGGTCTGGAAATACCGGATTTGCACCACTGATCTTAAGAAACGAAAGAAATACCAGCGGAGAATATTGGCACAGTAACCCAATTGATCCAAAGCCAGCGAACCATGTGTCCGAGGGCTTCTAAGTGCACATGCGATGCGTTCAAACACGCTGCCACCTACAATTTGACTTGATGTGCGGTTACCTTAGCATAGTTCGTGCACACTTCAAGAGAGCCTCAAATCATGCCGTTATCATTTTCTTCCTCCTTGGTGCGGGACGGACTGATGCAGAAGAAGGCCGACTGATTACCTATATGATTTCGCACTTAACAAGACAGCACATCACCTAATCTCCTTCCAAAGCAAACCCATCGTTGCCGATTTTTGCGGCGGGGAGGGATATTGAAACTCATTTCTTAAACCCTTCCTACTCATGGTAATTCGTAAAATTACTCAAATGGGGTACTTTGTTTTTTGCGGTTACGCAGTTCCTGCATTTTAAGGACTTAGGTCATATCGGCTGTATCAAAATTTCGCCCGGGCGAAATTCTGTTAGGGAGTAGAGAAAACGGACACCTTGTTGTTGGATTATACTCTGTAGCACCCATTCCTAGGGCTCTGGGAGAGTGGTCTTGTTACTTCCAAGATTCCAAATTTTTTCTGCTCGTGCGCCAACAAGCCAAAACGTAACTCCCAGAACCGCGAAGAAAACCGCTTTATGCAAAGCGTCCCAAAAGTACTCGAAATATCTAGTGTAGAGATTGATGAATAAAAAGGTAATCCCGAAGCCCTTGGTTAATTCATTATCAAATCGCAAGCCATGCAAAATAGCGGCTCCCGCGACAAGCCCAAACATTAAAGACCAGTGGAACAGTTCGATTTGTTTCACCTCCTGCCATGAAGCCATGTCTCCGTAGTTACCGAAGATGGACATAATCCACAGGGCAACAAAAAGATAAAGGAGACCCATGACCAGAGTGGGCCGGAAAAAATATTTAAACCATGATGTTCTTTCCAAAACAAAGGTAGCTCCGACAAGGACGCCGCCAAAAAGAATGAAACGCAGTGGATAGTTCATCCCGAGGTAGTACGCTCCCCAGCCAGACATATATCCTGTCTCGGTGCCGAACCAACTTCCTAAAGAGGCCAAAGAGAAAATCCAAATCAGGTTCGAGTGAAACAGGAAACCCAGAACACCATAGATGAGGAACGACAACAGCGGGAGAATGGAAAAATGACCGCTACCTGTATCGATAGCTCGGCCAAGTTCATAAACAGCGCCTGCGGTAGCCAGCACACCAAGAAAAAGGAGACCTTCGTTGCTGTAAATTTTTTGTGGGAAGCGGGACTTTCTCTGGACACCCCACCAGTAAAGCCCAGAAGCAGCAGCGGAAAGCCCAACGCATTTTACAATGTCTGGCGCATTAAATATTCTCTCTAGAAGTTCGAGCAGCGCTTTGTCGGCAAAGACTGCACCAATAGCCGTAACGATGCAAATCAACGAAACCCACATCGAATATTTGGCTAGCCGTCGCCAATCAAATGATATGACTTGAATGTCGTCCAACAAGGATTTCGCCTGTGGTTCATTAAGTAATCCGACTTTCCTCCAATGATTTACTGAATCGAGGAGAAAAGATGCATATTTCCGATTTAGTTTCATCTGTTTACTTTATGAGGTTTCACACTACCGGTCAAAATCTTTCGACTAAACCGCTTGGATGAATAGGAACTATAACCCTTTTACAGAGGTTACGGCACTACGGAAGAAACCGAAAAATCATCTACGGTGCTGCCGGTGTAGAAGGTCCTAATGCCCACAAGTCCTGGCTCTTGGATACTGGTATCAGTTTTATCAAGCAGGAGACTTCCATTGAGGTAAAGTTTTAAGGATGATCCTACGGTATCAAAACGCAGTGTACCGGAGGAAATGGGCGAGACCGCCTTGCTGGAAATGGTAGTCCATGAGCCAGAGACATTCTTGTACAGAGCTGCGGTAAGTGAAGCTCTGCTTGACGTGCTATTTTTACACAACATTGCCAGATAGAAGTTGTTGTCACCCGGACCAGTGTAACGGGATACTAGACCAGCACATCGCTTGCCCGAGGTAAGATTTACAAACTTAACGGAAAGGCTAACATCGGCGAGTGGGCTGCTCGTATTCAAAATGAGCACTGACGCACCGGATACCCCGGATTGCAGGGTATTTGAATTGATGAAAAGATTGCCCTGGCGAAGCGACCAAACATTTGGGGGATTACCATTAGGAAAATTAAAATCGGTCGAGAATGAAAAGGAGGGAGGTTGAATAATATTGGTCGTGGCAGAGAAATCGTCGAACGTATCGTTAACATAGTTGGAACGGATGCCAACAAGACCGGCACCCGTAATGCCGTTATCCTGCACAGTCAATATAAGACTTCCATTGAGGTAAAGTTTTAAGGATGATCCTACGGTATCAAAACGCATAATGCCCATATCGACTGCATCTATTCCTTTTGTGACAATGGTACTCCAATTACCCGACACATTTTTGTAAAGCCCAGCGGTAATTTTTGCTGCAGCAGATGACTTGTTATTGCATATCATCGCCGCATACATGTTGTTGTCTCCGGGACCTGTATATCTCGATATCAATTCCGCACACCGCTTGCCTGACTGAAGACCGACAAACTTTGTTTTTAGGCTGATATCTCTTTCGGCCACCCCATTGAGTGTAAGGATCGAACCGCCAGTAACGGTAGAGCGAAGGATTTGCGATTGGATGTCGAACCCCCCTTTTCTGACAGTCCATAGAGTTCCGCTCAATTCTAAACTTGGTTCTGAGAAAGCGTCGGAGAATGGAATTTCAGTTATATCCCGCTCAAGCAAAGCGACTGTCCGTGGCATCCCCCCGTTTGCTCTTATCCAAGGCAGATGAATGCTGACATTAGCCGATCTTTGGTCACTCTGGCAGTCGCCAGTCGAATGGATCCCCGCGAGTACCGGCCCGAGACTCGGGAAGAAAGCATAATCCGGACCACCGGAGTCACCCTTGCAAGTTGTCTTCCCAGGTAGACTTCCTCTAATAACGTATCCTGGAACTTCGTATCTGGAGAAAAGTGTACTTACCTGTCGCAACGTGCCGCCATCCCCTTGATTTAGACCTGTGCTCCCATATCCGAGCGCAACCAATATATCATTTCTTATTAGAGTGCTACCTGCATCAACCAGGGGAACGGCGGAAAAACCTGCTGGTATGCCGCCACTGAATTCGAGAATGGCAATATCATGTATGGTGTATTGATACTGCGGTGGATCTGTTTTTACGTAATCTTCATGCGCTTTGATTCTGGTCACTGGTCTTGTCACCTTTCCCGCTAAACCGCCCCTAATATCCATGCCAAAAATTAGTTTAAATACATATTCTGAGTCCACCACACAATGGGCTGCGGTAAGAGCATGACTTGAGTCAATGAGTACAGCAGTACAATACCAACCTGTGTCGCTGATCAACGCCACGGTTGACACGCTAAAAGCGTTTGGCGTCGTAACAGGCGTCCCGCCCACTATTTCGCGAGAGGAACCACCTGAACCTGGCTTTTCAATGGAACCACACGCTATGACCAAGAAAATAATGGGAACTGTAAGCGCGGCAAAGTTTCTTGCGATCATTTCAATAAACCTCCGACAGTAAGGCATCGCCATTCGCACAAAAGATGTGTTGCTTCGAAGTGATGAGGCTTATCATTGCACAGGCAATGCCAAAACTGTCCGTGGCTAACAACACCCTGTTTTACCAACCGTCCACAGAAAATTGCTCAAATACAAATCAGGTAGATTTCGACCCACCAACTGTAATCATTCCAGACATGAAGATTTTTTCAGAACGCTATGCTTAGGTTTTCATATCAAAAGTAACCACTGCTATTTATTGAACAGTATTGTCCAAAAAGTATACTAATTGTGGGCCATTGGGTTCTTTCTGGAAAAAGTGGGTGAACAAGTAGACGGTAGTTGGCAACCTGCCTATGCCGTTATGTGGGTGGAGGTCTGATTTTCCGAGCCTCGTAGGGAATGAGTCCTAGACATTCAAGTTCATTGCGAAACACATACGCTTTAACTGTTTTGAAGGCAGCTCCCCATTCCACAAGCCGGCTGTAACATAGATAACACCAGAACTTTCCAAAGGGATTCGATTTGGACGCCTTTGTTACTTTCAGTGCAACCGTTCCTGCAAAGGCTCTTAAGAACGCCTGGAAAGACTCTCGCCTTTTGGCCCGAATCACTAAGTGTAAATGTGAACCAGCGTTGGCGAATTGGTAAACACGCACTTCATATCTGCGACTGAGCTTGCTTAAACAGGAGCGGACAAAACACGCATTCGTGTTTTGAAGAAGTGAGAGCGGGCCCTTGGCTAGCTCCGATCGCAGTACAAGATGCATGGCCTTTTTTCGTGAAAAAGGCCTTCGACCTTTCTGGCGCCCCAGGGAAAGGCTTCCCCCATGTTCTGAGACCATCTTATCATCGATTAACTTCAACTGTCCCCGCCAACCCATGAAATATCTCTAGCAACTTATCGACGGTATGGCAATGGTATTTCGTCGATAATAGGGGAGCGTAAGAGCACTTACCCAGACGTTACACGTCATTGGCAGACTTCCCAGTTTGTTGCCAGCCCCTGGTGTCTGGCCTAAAAAAACGCCATACAGGCGTTCGATGTAGCTTCCAACGCGTTATGCGGAGCTTGTCTTTCTTACAACGTCATTGCTTGTTTTGTCTTTGCTTGAGCGAGCTCGCTAGACTTCGCTGGGTTGAAGGATGGTCGATAAAGCGGTTTGGGCAAAAACGCTAGGCCGCAAATCGATAGAGAGTGCTTGACCCCGCGCCCTCTCTGATGATTTATTTTTTGGTTTATGTTCTGGTTTTAGTAGTTCATATTGAGTCGGTATCGCACTGAAGTTTCACACACACAGTGACATTCTGGAGTATATTGTCAGCAACAAAAATGTTAAATAACTGGACAAAGGGAAAATCAGAATGCTCTGTCTGGGCCGCCTGCCTGGCCTTGCAGATTTATCTGTTTCGTGAGCTTTTGTTTTCAGGGTCCGTCACATTGGCACACGATAATTGGCAGTGGGCTTATCCGATATTTCATTTTTTTTCGTCCACGCTGGGAAGAGGCGAGTTTCCCCTATGGAACCCTTACTCTCACGGAGGGGAACCTTTTTATCCGCTTCTATACCAGATCAGGCTGCTTGAGCCGTGGAATCTGATTCAAATATTCTTTTTCAAAATATTCACCTCGAGCAGCGCTCTTTCTTTTAACTGGAACCGCTATCTGCTCTGCCTAATCCATTCTGTAACATTGTATTTCTTATTTCGAAGGCTTGCGTCGCGCACTTCGTTCCGAGTGATCCTCATTCCCATCTTGCTTTTTTCTCCGATATTTTGGGGCACATTTCAACAGGATGGCATTCTAAACCAGTTCCTTTGGATTCCAGCCATCTGCCTCGTCTTAAGGGATATTCTTGAAAAGAAAGAATGGTTGTGGCGGCACGTATTTCTGCTGACTGTCTTTTTAGGTTGGTCTTTTCAGTCTTACTTTTTCTCAGGCATGCTGCTTTTTTGCTTCCTTTGCGGTTTGGGGGCACTGCTTTTTTGTCCCGATAGGCTTGCCGCAATCGCCTGGAAGAGAGCGATTGCAAAATTATCTGTCATGCTGATTCTGCTTGGTGGAATGGCCCTGCCCAATGTTGCTCTATGGATCGGTCAAAAAGACTGGGTCTTTCCCATGCGAACGAGTTCAGAGTTTCAAGGATTGCTCGGCGGAAAGAAATTGCAGAACGAAGAGAAGAAACTGAACCCGCTTCTGGGAAACAAGCCACAAACCGTCCGAATGCCTTATCAGGATACGGTGGTTACGGGTGCCTTCTTGCAGGATTGGGATTTTATTCACCTGGGTTCCGGGGAAGGTAACCGCTTTTTGTTTCCTCCCCAGTTGAGGTGGGGAAAAAGCAGTGAAGCGTACTTATATGTCAGTCTATTGGGATGGATGGTGGCGATTATCGGTATGGTATTGGGCCAACATCCCTTTCGCCGTCCAGCACTGTTTGCATTGGCGGGTCTAACGCTCACGATGTTGGGCCGCAAAGCACTTCTTCATAACGTTCTCTATTATTTATTTCCACCGGTATGGTGGATGCGAAACACGCATACCTTAGTACTTTATCTCGGTCTATTCCTCCTTTATTTTTTTGTGCTTGGTCTGCACGTGCTGTGGAAACAGCGGGAAAAGTCACCTGCCCGCTTCCAAGAACTGCCGTGGAAAACGATTATCACGTGTGCCGTTATTATAGGACTGTCCCTGAGTTCTCTGCCGCTGTTTAAGTTTCCGATCGACCGTCTTTTTCTATTGCCGGTACTATTCTCTATATGGATTGGAAGGGTGGCTTATCGTTGCTCGGGTGCAGTTGGATTGTGCATGACTCTCCTTATTGGATATTTTTTGCTGGTTGACTTCACCGTATTGTTGAATCGCCCGGATCGATTCCTTCCGATCCTAGTGAGGCACGCTCTGTTTGTCGGCATTCCTCTTATTTTTTGGAACTTAAAGAAACAGCGAATGGCCGCTGCTGTTTTCTTCACGTCGATTACTATAGACCTGTTGCTGGTGACCATGAAGGTCCAGCCCCTTCTTACGATGCCCATTCCCACTGTGCCTCGCACCCCCAATGAAATCGCTCGCCAGGTATTGCCCGACCATATGGTTGGCTGCAACACCCGTCGACAAGCGTGCATGCGGTATATCT
This sequence comes from Deltaproteobacteria bacterium, assembly GCA_016207775.1. Classification (GTDB taxonomy): domain Bacteria; phylum Bdellovibrionota; class FAC87; order UBA2466; family UBA2466; genus JACQOU01. The sequence goes on along the minus strand of JACQOU010000006.1, from coordinate 6,539 downwards.
CCCTCCTTGAGGAAAAACCGACCCTCTTTACCCCACCCAACGAGCGGCCCCCCGCCGACCTTAAAAGTCCAGAACTGATTGACTGGACTCGCAGACAAGAATTGCATCACAGCTTCTTCTTGCTAAAGTCCTATCCCACACTTGTGCTATCCGACCTCGGAGGCACTGAACTGGAAACTCTCTTTGCCATTGGGCGCTCCCCCTTTCGTTGCGTTCTGCATGCGGGTGCTGTCTTGAAATTTTCGACTGATTTACAGTGTGAAACCAGGACCACGAGGCAGTTGAATAGCGTGAGCATGAATATTCAAACGGTCCAACCGAGTCTTCTTTTCTGGTCGGACGGCTTCGATCCGAACTGGAGGGCGTACCTCGACGGAAAGCGTTTGCCTATTTTGAGAATCGCAGAGCATTTCAAAGGAATTGCATTGCCGACCGGCAATCACAGCCTGCAATTTGAATATCGGCCTTATCTATTCCTGTTCGCAATGGGTGTGTTTTATACCATAAGCGCTTTGGGTCTTATTGCAGGTTTATTGTGGAGACGTATTCCATGAACATCCTCGGCTGGCTGGACACTCTTAAATTCAACAGAGCTCACCTATGGATTTTCACATTTTGTGTTTGTTATATTTTCTTCCGTGTTTTTTTTGTGCCCATAGAGGATTCGGGAAGAGCTCGAAACTCGATACACGGAGATGGTTTCAGCGCTAGAAAAACTTATAGTGTCGCCATGTTTTTCAAACGTTTCGGTTTCTCAAAAACCTGTTTTCTGCCCTACCATGAGTACCACCCTGAGAATCCGGATGATTATGACCCAACGAAAGTGTACACCCATTTTCCACCAGGACCCCAGCTGCTAACTGGGTTCACTGCCGTTGTTCTCGGTACCACGGATTCCCGCTTATTGAGAATAGTACCTGTGCTGTTGTCGCTTGCTTTGTTTTTTTTGATTTTCAAAACACTCGAAACGTTTCTCGCTGATAAACAAAAAGCCTTTCTAGCGGCCTGTATTGTTCTACTGTCTAACTACTATTTATCCTGGGCGGACGCCCTTTCGGAACATGTTTACGAGGAGCTGGCCCGTTGGGGAATCTTTCTTTTGCTTTTTTTGTACTATCAGGGTGAAAGAAAATACCGGTCTTATTTTGTGCTGGCCTGTCTAGCGTATTTTTTGTCGGTAAATTTTTCTCTGACGGTCATTCTTTACTTGGCAGTGCTGGCTCTGAGCTTGTCGTACGCGTTTGACCGAAAGCTAATATCTTACGAAGTCTGTGCCTTCCTGATGTGCGGAGCGGCCGGTATCGCTCTTCATTTCTTTCAAAATGTAATGCACTTCGGGTCGATTGATACCGCCATATCCGATTTAGTCCATTCAGGGTCCGGTCGTTCAACCGGTGGCGCAACGTTTTCTTTCAGCGCCTATTGGTCGCAACTTCGGCACATTCCTCTGACGTGGCTGGTGCGCATCGAGCGCTATTTCCTGATACCCGGCTTTGCCTTTGTGCCTCTGGCTTTTCTCGCCCTTCGAAAATGGAAGAAACAATCACGCCTGATGTTCGACATTGCGATCGGAGTGTTACTGGCATCTCTAACCTGGTCGCTTGTATTCACCCAACATTTTCTAGAACATCATTTTACGGCACGACACCTTGGACTTTTTTATGGCTTGGTCATTGCGACAGGGCTCGTCGAATACAGCTTGGTTTTCAAAAAAGCAAAGGCAAAAGGTAACCGTTGGATCCTTGCCGGCCATTCTATTTTTATCGCCTACATCTTGGTAATGGCCTTCACTCAACACGTGCTGGATGTTTACCTGACGACAGGGTTTTTGTATCCGCTACTGAAAAGCATGGGCTCGGCATTGCTTTTGTAGGCACGAGTCTATTGTTACCCCTAACGCGCCAATATTTTAGGGTTAACTGACACAAAAACTCGCATCGGTATATACATATATGCTATTATGTATGTGTATGATGAATCGAACAACCATTCTGTTACCCAATAGTTTAAAACGAGAAGCCGAGGAAAAAGCACGTGCTTTGGGTTTATCATTGGGGGAGCTGATTCGGAAAGCATTGAGGATAATAATTGAATCACAAGATGCAAGAAAGACGCAAAAAAGTCGTGATTCCCTTTTCTCGGACGCCTCAGTTTTCAGGGGGAAAACCCCCAGGAATGTTTCACTTGACCATGACCTCTACCTCTACGGAGATGACAAGTGATCTTCATTGATACAGGGGCTTTTGTTGCCCGATATTTGGGGGGCGATCAGTTCCACAAGCATGCGATTGAATTCTGGACCCAGTTGGAAAATACGGGTGAGAGTTGCTCTACCAGCAACTTCGTGTTGGACGAAACACTCACATTACTTGCCCGCCGAAGTACCTATCGTTTTGCGGCTGAGAGAGGCACAAGCCTATTCACCTCTCGCATTCTTCAAATTCTGCGACCGGATGCAGACGATGAAATGAACGCTCTCGATGTTTTTACACGATACTCGGAACACAGATTAAGTTTCACGGATTGCATTTCATTCGCTCTCATGCGAAAGCATAAAATTAGAGTGACCTTTTCCTTCGATCAACATTTCAGACATTTAGGATTTAAGGTATTGCCACAATAGCTGCAACTCTATCTGACAATCGTCAATACTTGCGGCGCACACTCCCCTCAAACGCTGCTTATCGGTCTTTAGTGGATGACCATTAGACACATGTTGATTTCGGTACACTAATCGCTGTTGTTTCCAGATGATAAAATGTCTAATCCTTATACAAGTGAAGTCCTCCTTAAGAATACGCGTTTAAGCTATTGAAATGGGCTTATATTTATTGCGGTTCCCGTTTGAAAATACGCATGCTCTATCCCGGCCCTGCTTGAACACTCTTCCCTTCTGACTCTCTCAACTGAAAGGAATATCAAGAAGTTTACGCCAACGTGTTCGTGATGCATTCGCTGGTCTTATTCTTGCTTGTTAACAATTCAAAGTCAGCGATCATCCTAAGAACACACATTTTACGCCTGACGCAAGAAAGCTTACAAAAAAGGAGTTCGACATGAAAAAGATATGCCTTCTGCTGTCTCTCGTTTGTTTTGTCGGATATGGGGAGATGACTTCAAATGCCGAAGAAAATGAGAAAGCCCGCAGTAGTCAATCGGCTTCAGGGGCAGCCAACGTACAGACCCCCATCCGTCGTTGCGCAACGCCAACGCTTCCTAAGGAACATAAAGAGATCATCCAAGAGGAACTGAGGCTCTACGAACGTTTCTATCGGAGTAGCGACGTTAACGCCATGGTAGGAAGCACCATCATACGCGTCTACTTTCATGTGATTAGAAATGGCAGGCTAGGGAACGTCAGCAGGAAGATGATTCGGCAGCAGATAGCAGCGTTAAACAAGGCCTATGCACCAAGCCGGATTCGATTTATCTTGTCTCGTCTCGACTATACTTCGAACGCAAAATGGTTTGATGGTTGCTTCGACCCCTACTACGAAGACCAAATGAAAAAGAAACTTCGCAGGGGCGGAGCTTCGATCCTCAATATTTACACGTGCCAGCCCACAAACCCCTTTATCGGATGGGCAACCTTTCCGTATCAATACGAATTAAATCCGGTCAACGACGGTGTGGTTATACACCATGCCACTCTGCCGGGAGGTTCCCTACCTCCGTTAAATTTGGGCGCGACCGCGACACATGAGGTGGGTCACTGGCTTGGACTGTACCATACGTTCGAGGGTGGGTGCGCGGCAGTCAACGACGGCGTGGATGACACACCTGCCGAGGATAAAGCATCTACTTCTTGTATTCAGCAAGTCGATTCCTGTCCTCTGCCTGGTTTGGACAACATCTTTAATTACATGAATTACGTCGAAGATGCCTGTATGACCCAATTCAGCAAAGGACAGCGCTCTCGCATTAAGTCTTCTTGGGACCTGTACCGAGCGGGTAAGTAGATTCCGCATGGTGAGAGACAGCACCCCGCAACAACCGCAAACACCTTTGCTTGCAATACGCCACTATTCAGCTGCGGGAATGCCTGGAATCTTCTTGGCGACTTCTTTGGAACGTTTACGAATGTCCGATAGAAATTCGACCACAGCGGCGCTCAACTTGTCAGCGCTTTTCTTGACGGCATCCTGGGTTTTGTAATTGTTCAGAAAGCGCATGACTCCATTGAAGCAATCATCGCGCTTACCGGTGATCGCATCAATTTTTTGCAACGAAGTCAGCGCCAGAGCACGCGCCGCTTTACACACTTTTTGCTGGAACAAACGCCGCTGTCTTCCCGCGCGACCTCCAATCCCACTGCCTTCTTCTCCGACATACCGCCAGTCAGTGGCATTGCCTTTGACAATGGTGTTGTTTTCTTTCTGTACAACCCCTTCTTTCTGACTGAATGCAGAGACAAAAGTCAGCTCCGCAAGAGCATTTTCCCAATCGTGCCTCTCGAGTGCGGAGATAACATGTCGATAGAGTTCCGCAGTATAAATAGTCACAAAATCCGTGACTAAGGTTTGTCCATCGACCGTAACGGGAACATTGTTAAATTCGGCCTCAATCGATTCGCTATCCACTTCTTTCATTTTTGAAGGATCGCTCTCGGTCAGAATCGCCAAAACGGCTCGATAGAAAGGAGATAAATCGTCGACGTTTTCCAGATATACCTGGAAATTGCGAAGGTAGAAGGGGTAAGAAGCATCATCCGCTGGATGCGACGGACCCGCTCCAAAGCTGCGCCCCTTATTCACATCATCATTAAAATACGAAACATTGTAATAATAGTTTTGACTGTCCAGATGCACGAGTAGGGCAGCCCCGCTTGCCATCATCAAATAATCGGCAATCGCCCAGGGCCGGGCCCCCTTCTTCTTAAGTGCAGCCTTCAACTGAGGAGGGGTGAACGTTTTGCCGGCAAGCTCATCCACAATCTCGCCAAATACGTCCTCTTTTCGTTCTTCATCATCGGTTGTGATATCCCTAAGGACGTTGCCTTTCACTTTTTTCGAAAAACTACGAAAACCGTGGGTCGCCTCATTTAAATCAGCAAGCGTAAAGGTCGATTCGTTCAAGGCATCCAGCCTGTCCTTGATACCCACTTTTTTCGTCGTCATGACTTCAAAAAAAGTCTTTTTCCCGGCATAGTCTGAAAGGACCATCCGGTTTTCTTTCGGTATCGAAAGAGGTTTAACGGTCGCCGCTAACTGAAGCGAAAAAACCAGAGCTACAATGACTGTTAAAAAACGAAATGCATTAGAATTCATGATTACGAACCTCCCCTAGAATCTTGAAACATTATGACGCGGCATAACATGGCTCAACTGATACGACAAGCCTTAAAGCACACCTCGGTATTGCTGTCGCTTTACGGATTTGTGTTTGCCGTCTGCTACTTCCTCGTGGAACCGGGTAAGAAGATTACATATGGGGTGTAGTGCCAGTTGAGGCTTTATAAGGTGTCAGCAACTAATCGCTCGAGAACTTCAGCTTGCGATAGATGGTGCTGTTTAGATAGTTTGCTAATAACTTGAACGGTTGATGGTCGTAGCCTAAATGTTCTTGTGATTTTCTTTTCGCTCATGCCTTTGACTCGACCATCTCGAAGCTTGAGATCAGTCCAGACTTTGAGCTTTTCATAGGGAATTTCATGAAAGCTTGGGCCATTTTCAGATCCGCGCTTTAGGCACGCAATAATCTCTGCCAACTTTTTGTTCTGTTCTCTTGCAAAATCAAAGTGTCTAGGAAATCGCAACACCACCGCCGGCAAAACTTCCAGAATTCTCGGCTCAACGTTAATGCCCGCCCACATAGTATCCTTAATATGCAAACGGGCATTTGGCATCAGAATGATTGCCTGATTGGTCTTCAGAAAGCCTTTTGACACAAGAAATCCCATTGTACGCAAATAACGCGGGTCTTTCCTCTTTCGCTCGTCGCTTCTGGCTGCTTTGATTATTTCTTCGACAATTTTTTTATTTCGGGTATTCATAGTTAAGTCTTTGCAAAGAATTTCAGATCTCCTCCGTTTTTCACAATTCGGTCGACCAGCTTAGGAAATTGCTTTAACGCAATCGCCTGGCGTATTAGAGTCTTATTTTTCTTAGGAGCTTTAATGGCCTTGCTTACCAATGCTGACTCAGCGTCGATAGTTTTTACCTTAATGTTCTTGAGATCAAAAAGCGGCTCAAATGTTGCGCCCTCAGGAATCCAAATCTTGTTGCTGTCCTCATCGTAGATTAGCCCTCTTTCTTGCAAAATCTTGCGCAAGCAACCAATTGCAAATGAATCCATCGTAAGGAGAGCGTCCAAGTCAGCAGTTTGTGAGAGCGCAAGAACCGCTGCAACCTTTTCATTTGCCAGCAAGCTCATCTGGCCAAGAACGATTGCCTCAGACTTTGCAATTTGCAAGCTGCCAGTCTTGCGGCGTTCATTGTTCTCAGCTTCAATGTACGCATCCAACTTACAAAATATCTCATACAGGAGAGCTTTCATTGTCTACCCTTTTAAATACATGGTAGCATTAGAATAAAATGATG
>JACQOU010000050.1 GCA_016207775.1 Deltaproteobacteria bacterium | reverse complement strand
CCCTTACCCGCAACTGAAACTGTGGGTCGACCAGAAGGATTCTAATCTTCTTAAGCGCGAGGAGTATTCTTTATCGAATAAACTGATGCGCACAACTTATTATCCGAAGTGGATAAAAAAATTCAGCCAGTCCAAAGGCAGTGATGTATGGATACCGGAAGAGCTACGGATTTTTGATGAGCTGGAAAAAGGCAATTCGACTATTGTCTTGATCAAAGAAACCGACCTCGGCAAAGTGGATGCCAGTATTTTTAGCAAGGCATGGATGGAGTCAAAAAGTAAATGAAAAATTCTGCGCAATCCCCGCGCGATTCTCGCAAGGGCAGTACTTATGTCATTGCGAGCGAAGCGAAGCAATCCAGTGGCAACGTTTTTTATTCTCTAATGATCGTGATTTTCGTGCTTCCATTCACGAGCGTATTGGCAAGCACCGACGACGAAATGATGAAAGGTTTTTCTTCGTCCACGGGAATTAGCGAGGCTGAAAAACTGGGTACTGAAGACGAAAGGCTTAAGATAGGAGGGACTTTCTGGACAGAGCTCGATTATTACGGTTTGTCGACTTCTGAGAACAAACAATGGCTCTTTAACCCGAATAACTTATGGGTCTACGGAGATGCGAGACTGAGGAACAACGTCCGAGCTTTCGTTAAAGGCCGACTCATTTACGACCCGGTCATCAGTGGAAATGCGGTTTCACCCCTTACCGGCCTTACGATCAGGCAATTTGAATCCAGTCTCGATGAGGCGAAACTCATGTTTAATGCGGGTCGACTGGTTTATTTCACGGTGGGCAGGCAAAAAATCAAGTGGGGCAGCGGAAAATTTTGGAATCCGACTGATTTCCTAAACACTTCTAGACGAGAGATGTTCCGTTCGGAGGATTATCGCTCGGGTCTGACTTTGCTAAAAACCCATGTCCCTATTGGTCGGGCAAACTTGATTCTCATACAGGATTTGGAGGGTGCTTCCAAACCCTCCCTTGTAGGGCATGCCGCTCGTGCCGAACTTGCTCTATCGTCCTCTGAAATCGCGCTCAGTGCTTTCTCAAAGACTGGAAGAAAGGCTGTTATCGGTTTGGATGTGTCCTTTGCTGTGTGGGATTTTGACCTTTATGCCGAATCGGCCTACACGAAGGATGTCTTCAAAACAGTGGTTGGTGTGTCGTACGATTACAAAGTTTCGGATAGTGACACGATCAGTTTTGGATTGGAGTATTTTTATAACGGTGATGGATACACAAACACTGATCTTTACTTGGGGGCTGTTGCCGGTGGTACTTACATTCCCTACTATCTAAGCCAGCACTACGGCATGTTCATGATTTGGCTGCCCTCTCCGGGGCGCCTCGATGATTTTACTTTTACATTATTTAATCTCGTTAACCTAACAGATCACAGTGCAGTCTCCCGGCTTAACGTCGACATTAAGCTCCTTCAGGACATCAAGTGCAATCTTGCTTTTGGCGTACACTACGGCAATGCCAACGGCGAGTTGCGGCTGGGCGGACAATCCGTGGACCTACAAGGCGGGCTGCGGGTGGAGTTTTAACCAGGCTAAATTCTCTCACAGTATCGCTTCCAACTCTTTAAGATTACAAATTTTCATCGGGCAACTGACATCCTGATTGTATTCCCGACTCCACAATACAGGTTTTACCCCGGCTTTTTGCGCGGCTGAGACATCCTTCCAAGTGTCCCCAAGGTGAAAGGAAGCACTCAAGGAAATAAGAAAATCCTCTGCCGCTTTGAAGAACATGCCAGGGTTTGGTTTTTTCATGGGATGATCCTCGTCTGAGAAGGTGCACATGTAAATTCCATCGAGCCCATAGTGTTTGGAGAGATAATCATTGAGTTCGTCTGCAAACGATTGCTCAATCCAACCGCGCTCAATATCCGGCTGGTTGGTGGCAAGAATAAGCAAATATCCATGAGATTTGATTCGTGAGAGGTTTTGCATTTCATCAAAAAATCGGACCTGTTTCCAATTCCTGGGCGCACCAAGTCCTTCCGGATGGTTGACCAAATGAGTAAAAATACCGTCACGATCAAGAAAGAGAGCTTTTTTCGTTCTGGCTGATTGATTCATGATGGATCCCCATATGAGCCCATTCGATACGGAAAAGATTCTTCCATTGGGTGACACTGCAGTGAAGCTGAGCTCTTGAACCTGATTGGCTTCTTAATTGCAGGAAACCGGTATCTTCCACTGGTGACCACCCTGCAATATGAATACCAGTGGACGAAGCGATAGCCAAGGACCACCATTTTTATCCTGAATTCTGATAAAATAAAACGTACATGCCTGGGAAAGTTATTCCTAATCGTCTCATGATCCGACACATCTTTTCTTCTTGCGCACTTTCAGTGCGCAAGAAGAAAAGATGTGTGAAATCAAACGTTAGAGCTGGTTTGAAAGGTTTCACGCTGGTGGAAGCTCTTGTCACGTTTGCTATTTTAGCCGTAATTGTCACATCATTTGTCGCGGTCTTCCGAAGCATGGTTTCTGGCCAACGTGCAGTTTCAGGAATGGGCAACGAAGTGGAAGTAACTGACCTTTTACGCGAGCTAATCATTAGTAGGCTAGGCAGTATCTGTGAAAACGAACCCCAGCAATTCACTGTCGAATATCAAGATGCTAATTTCACAGTTGAAGTTGCCGACCAGACCAATTTACCTACCATGCCAGCAGAAGCTGGAACAGCCTTTCAAGAAGCTCGGGACCGTTGCATAGCTCAAAGCTTAATAACCAATCTCATCACCGTGTACCTGACTGACGATGATGGTAATCCTAAACTTGACAAGGATGGTAATAAGATAGTTATCCGGTCCTATGTCGATTTCAGCAGCGATAATCACTTTGACTTTTGTTTAGTACTCAATCCCATTAACGCCAGCAAGCCCCAAAGTTTGTTTGAATCTGCAACCGAGCAGGCGGTGCCCGTGTTTGTGGAAGTCTCGTACTATTATCTTAACGCGTATGACGGAAGCAGTCTGATATGCAGTAACGCTCGGGAAAATTGCTCCACCTGCCTCTCAAAAGTTGTCTATAAGCTTTACTGGGCCTGGTGGACGGGCAAATTTAAGACGGAGGTAGATGCCAACGGCCAAGAAGTTACGTCTAAAGTTTATGACTATAAAATTAGGCGAGGTTTTTTTAATGGGCCCTAAGCAAAAAGTTACGTACAAGCGAGCGGGTTTTACACTGATGTCTCTGCTTATGGCCGTGGTGGTTGTTGGGTTATTGGGTCTTGTTCTTCCGATAACTACATATTTTTTTGCGGCAATGAATACCTTGTCAGTCAGAATCAACAGCGATACCGATATCTCTTTGCTGTCTTCGTTCTTGGCAAAAGATTACTCTAGACCATCCTGCGACCCACCCGACCCACTCCCTACCACTTCTGGTCCTCATCCCTATGAAACAACAAGTACCGGATCCCTTCTCCAAATATGCACAAGCTATACAGACGATTCAAACTACAATCAAATAAAGTATGAAACCAAATGCAATGATATCAGCTCACATGGCGTAGTGGTTACGGAGAACGCAAGAACCGCTTTAGCCAGTGCGGCATCTGATATGGAGAGCCTTTGCCCTACGGTAGCCTGCTCCTCCACTAATCGATACCCCTACGTCGTCAGATCCGTCGTGTCTGTTTCAGCAGGAACAGCGACTACGCAACGGCAGTCTTTCTTCCCAGAGCTAAACTCAAACGACAACAAGACCCTTGTCGCAATAGCTGCATGTTTCCAAAATGGGAAGGCCTACACGCATGCACGACTTGTGTATGCTTATCTGAAGTCAAATCAGATAAAGTCTGATCCGTTGATAGGATTAGTGGTCAAGGAACAAAACCTAGTAGGTACAGACTCGCTAATACTTGATGACATTTTTAACCCGCTTTATTGAGGTGTAGCTTATGAAGAAAGTGAAAGGAAATATCATCGCCGCTTTGGCAATCGGTACTTTACTTCTAGTCGGACTGGCTACTGTGACTACGCAAATCACAAGCGCACTCAAAACTAAAAAACGTGTATTAGGGACTGCCGCTTGCAGACAAATTATTTACAATGCTCTTGTACAGGCAAAAGTGCTCATTCAGAACCAAAACCTTGTATATAATGCAAATACAAACCCTAAGACATTTAATTTGACTGAAGGACCCCCGCCAGCTGCCGATCCACCGAATTGTACTGCTACTGGAGGTGACAAGCATCATGTGTTGTCCTCCGTACCATCTGGCGCTAAGTACAGTATCACACAAGCCTCTGGCAACGAGCCAGCCTATTTTCAAATCAATACTTGCGATCCCTCGGGCGTTGATTCGTCGGGAAACTGTGCAAGTGCTTCTGAAAGGAATGTCAGGTTGCAACTCAAGCCGGATGCTACTCCAGTTGCCAACCCAGATGATTTGGGAGTGCAACGGTATGCAATAAATTCAGTAGCTTCTTTAGATGGCTGCCCGCAGATGCCCTTTTCAGTTGACGTTGCAAAGCAAGATACGACGGAGACTCCAGCTAAGACTTGTCCTGCCGGGTGCACACAAAATCCAACTACTTGTAAGTGTACTTGTCTGCCCAAGAAAACAACTTGCCTTGTCTACATTCTGTCAAGAGGACCTGGGTATTGCCCAGCTTCGATGGAACCAAGAAAATTCTGCGCATACTGGGTATTTATCCCAAGAATAAAAGCGAACAAATACATGTGGTGGGAAAACATCGCTCTTACTTACTGGAACATGCAAAACGATGATATTGACAACACCAGACCCAAATTCATGTTCCGGAAAAGGAAATATAAAACCGAAAACGGCGGCTTCCACTGGAAGCCACCCTGGGATCCCTTCGGTCCTAAAGTCCACCTTAGAAAACAGGGCTTTTTCCCGATGCCAAAGAACGTCACGTATAAGGGCCAAACCTATTGGCTTTCGGATAGTCACGAGCGAGTAACAAGTAACAAATACCAATGTGGCGGAGACTGTGATTGCATGTACACTGGTGGCTGTAGGGTGTAACGAAAGTCTTTCCGAAAAATAGAAACAAGAAGCATAGGGTTAATCGTCTCCTAACACCAGGAATCAAAACTGGAGAAAAAGGGTGAGGAGATGGGGCCAGAATCAAAAAAAAT
>JACQOU010000049.1 GCA_016207775.1 Deltaproteobacteria bacterium | reverse complement strand
CCTGAGCACATTGCAGTACTCATCGCCCAGCGACTCCATAGCCTTAGCAATCAATTCCAACGCCTCACGAAACGAAAACGTAAGCTTTTGTTTACCGAGAGCAATGGTCAGATCATAAAACCTAGGAGCCCTAATTTTGTGATATGCAAACTTGAGCTGATGGTAACGAGCTATTTCGGGTATAAAAGACCGGGATAATGCTCGGTATCTCTCATAGGTGTTATAGTCGATTCCCAGGGCATTAAGTTCCCTCTCGAAGCATCCGTGGCCTTCGGCAGCCAAAGACGAGTGAGCCTTGCAATAATTGATATAAAGCTCCGCGAGAGTGTACTTCCTATCCGCTATTCTCTTATAGAAGCTTCCAAAGGCCCGCTTTCGGAGATTCCTGTTGGCATTTTGTAAGAGGCCGCCCAGATTCCAGACATTTGCCGTCACGGACTTACCATTCACTCGTATGTTTTCGAACCTCGTATCTCTCTGTATCAGCGAGTAAAACACATCGGAGAATGCCTTCTCAAACTGGCGAAGCTTAGAGCTTATCCCAAAACTTTTTTCTACTGCGGCCGGCTGCAAAGCCTCGCTTCGAAAGAGGTCTTGGGATAGGCTCTTATTCAGTCCGCTGACCGTCTTGTCTGCCAAACGCTGGTCATTGCTGAGGCTGGCTGTCTTGTTCTGACCTCGGACGGACAGAACATATTGAGTAAGAAGAGTTCTGACATAAGATTCCATCTGCGCATAACGCTGCTGTCTCAATATATTTTGAGAATCAAACTTGTTGTTCATCAGCTTGAGATAACAGTACGTTCCCAGGGCCTCAAGCTCCTTTTTGATTTCGCCGCATTGATGCTTTATCTCGGCCACTGATGCATGATCAATCTTACACACGCTCTCAGTATCCTGCTTCACTTTGGCTAGGGAGCTATCCCACGCCTCATCCGACTCAAAAAGGCGCTTTAGATTCCATCTGACTTGCTTGCCTACTGATCTCATTTCGACGCCACCCATGAGGCACTATACCTTTCTGCAATAAATATTTTTGCCACTTTCACCACAAACAAACAGTTCTCTATCCAGAATTTCACAAGATCCCAAGCCCGTCAGAAATTTGAAAATCTCAAATCCCAAGAGCACAGATGTCATTGTGTTTGTAAAAGAAATGGAAGCGGCAAGCCGAGATTGATAAATGGTTTGTCCATCATTCTCATCGCGCTTCCACGAAAGATAGCGCTGTTTCGAGTCTTCCGAAACCAGCATGGGTCCCACACTGGCAATTTGAAGCCCTACAGAAGCGAAGCAGCAGGGAACCGAACGCTTGAGTGCAACCGTAGCCACGATTCGATTAATCATGTTGATTGGGTAGTCGGCCGCACAGACAATTAAATTCACTGGCGTTGCTGCGACTATCCCATCCAGGTCGGAGACGCTCTTGATCTCGATATCGTGAGCAACGATATTTACCGGCAGCAAGCTCTGCACACGATCTTTTACCGCCGTAACCTTTCGTTGACCAACCTCTCTATACGAGAGAAGTAGCTGACGATTGAGATTGGTTGGGCACACAGTATCACAATCGATGATTGTAAATTCCTTAAAACCAGCGGCTGCCAAGTGCTGAAGCACAATCTGTCCCACGCCACCGGCGCCCAATATCAAAATTCTCTTGCTCCATACCGATTCATCCGGAAGCTGACCGTAGGCACTTCGGATAAATTTTGCAGTACGATCAAAGGTAGTATTCTTGTATTTCAGATCCACCATTGGAACGACGATGCGATAGTCGCACAGTACTTTCAGCAGACCCTCACTGATCGAGTCACTTTCGATACTTCCCTGAGCAACAATTCTCTCGAATTCTTGCTGCATCACCTTGCTTTGAAATGTCAGTTTTTTCACTGAGTTTTCAAACACAATGATGTAATGGCTCTCAAACTTCCGTACGGTCATCGCTTCGTTTAGTTCAAGCGCCTTACAGTCCATTGTACGGGTCCTCAAAGCCGGGTCGCAAAAGATAAAAATTTTTCAAGCGGGCAATAGGTATAAATGGGACTTGGTCATGCATTAGACTAGCCAACGGTCCCGCTTTTAAATCAATATCAGTGTCGGAGGCTATGCACTGTGAGATCAGTTCATAAAACAACTTAAATTGCTCGGGACTCTTTTTTAATGGAGAGAGATAACCTAGCGAAAAATAATTTAAGCACTGACGGTTAGAGGGTTCGTTGAGAATAACCAGTTGCATGTCATTGCTCCAGTTAGGCTTAACAAAGTTGGTCTCAACCAAGCGCACCTTAAGCCCAATGGGTCGCAACTGCTCTGCGATAAACCGTGCAACCGCCCTATTGGGGTAGTAGGCGTCATACCCAAGCGTGAGGGTGCGCTCGTGACCATCGGTCCCAGGAAGGGACTTATCGCACGCCTTCTCGTCGGAGATACTCAACGTATTTTTAAACCGCTGCCCCAGCAATGAAAGAGCAAGATTGACGCTGATCGTTCGCCGTAGCAGCCGATCGTCATACGTCACGCTATTTCTGTTATTAAAAACCAGAAACATGGATAGACAGCTCAGCTCCCTTTTAGCTGCATTCCGTGAGACCAATAGCTTTTTCAAACTCTCAGGGAAAGTCGTGTTGCTTGTGACATGAAGATACCCAAGCCAATACAGGGCCAACTCAACATATACGTTACGCACCAAAATGAATTGCTGAAGCCTATTCCGTTTTCTAACAATGATTTGCGTCCTGAATAATGGATGCCTTTTAATCTCAATTGGCGACAAAGCGCTTCTCTTCCATGCCACTCGCACCCCAGAAAGATAAACCTCGACGTGCCTGCGAAAATTCTGTTGGACACGGATAAAAATAGTTTCGTCATGGAAACAAATTCCGACCTCATCGAAATTCGCTTCACCTCGGAAGTAATTTGCGTAATTTGAAATGCCAAGCGCAAAGATATTTCGTGGG
>JACQOU010000046.1 GCA_016207775.1 Deltaproteobacteria bacterium | reverse complement strand
CGATTGGTGTTTCGGGATTTTCGTAGCTATTTCAAGACGGCGCTCCTTGACGAGATTGGCCTAGCGGAGCTTCAGACGTATCAGGCTCACCTAAGACGTTCCATCCTTGGACAATCAACAAACCGGCGGTTCAATACTCTTTGCCATTTCTTCAGAACCTGTGTCGATTGGGGACTGCTGAAGGACAGTCCCGCGGCGAGACTCAAACGACTTCCTCCTTCACGTGTGAAGGCAAAAAGAGCCCTCGGTTGCGAAGAGCTGAAATCGCTTTTTGAAGCCGCATCGCCGTGGTTAAGGAATGTCCTATGGTTTGTGCTCGCCTGCGGTGTCAGGAGAAGCCAAGCCTGCTTTCTTCGTTGGGGAGCCGTGGACTTCCGCGCTCGGTATGTTCACTTGGAATCAAGTGATGGCTTTGAGAATAAGGACTATGAGGCCAACACTCTTCCACTGACCGAGCTAACGGAATCCTTCCTGCGTCACCTTCTTGCAGAAGCCTTGGCAGGAATGCGAACGACTGGACCATCCGATTTCGTCTTCGTCGACGATCGGGGGCAGCCGATTCGACCGGACCGATTGACCAAAGAGGCAAAGAAGCTCATGAAGCAATGCTTGAATTTGGACAGCGGAGCGGTCCATATTCTGCGCCACACGTCGCTGACAATGCGTCACCGACAGGGCGTCAGTCTTGATGCAGTTCGCGCAATCGCCGGACACTCGAACATCAAGACAACGATGTTGTATCTGCATTCGGAACCTGAATTTCTCAGGGCCGAAATGACTCGCACTCCACTGTTTGAGCCATTTTGGATTTCCGCAAAACTAGTAGCGGGAAAACGTGGCACCTAATGGCACCGACGGAAAATCAGTCAAAAAAGGTTGGTCTTGGATAGCTTAAATTGTTGTGTATTTTCAATTAGTTAAGACCTGGGTCCGACTGGGATCGAACCAGCGACCTCTACCATGTCAAGGTGTTACGTAACCAAAAACCCGCACTAACATAAACCCGTTAAACGACTGCAGAATCGTCTGAGACCAGCTCCCATAAAGGATTTCTGAGGCTTTTGAAATCCGATCGGTCTTATAGCCATTTGCATTCCGTTAGCCCCATTTTGATCAATTTTGGTTTAATCGTGGCAGCTAATGGCAGTGACAAAAAAGGCCGATCGCAACTAAGAAGCCAACCTGAGAAGCTCGTGCAATTTTTCTTCTCTCTTTGCCTTATCTTTCGGCAGCAGAAGGGGCACAAATTCCATTCCCAATGCTTTAGCCATCTTTTCAATGCGATGAACACTCGCGTGTCCCAATCCGTAGCTTTTCAGATCGCGAGCGATATTGCCTTTCGATGAACCAATGAGCTTTGCGAATTGTTCGTAAGTGAGGCCGCTCTCTTCTAATGCCTTCAAAAATTGGAGTTCAAGCTTAAACAGCTCCCTATCCTTCCAGTAGTTCTTTTTGAAGATCTTTTTTTTCATTTCCTTTTCAAAAAGTTTCTTTGGCTTACCCATAATAGGTTCCTTCCTTTATTCGTGCTTCATAGTCTTGCTTCAAACGGACAGCGGCTTCGAGGATCACCTTGTCCTTCTTCGTCATCTTCTGCGCCCCTTTTCGATAAGCATTCGTGATGGTTATCATATATGAAAACATAAAAGCAATAAAAAGGTTGTCATATATGAAGACACAAGGAAATGATTAGCGATATTTTGGGTTCAGTTTTAGTTGCTTTTTGGCTGGACTGTAGGGATTGCAGGGTCGCAGAGGCCGGACAAACTCTTCTTGCATATCAACGACCAAAAGGGCACACCGTTCGGCAGTCAAAACGATACAGTTCCCTCTTTGTAGGCTTTTCTTGCCAATTCAAGTACTTGTGTCTCGTCAAATTCGCCTAGCAGCATGTGGACCTCTTTCAAGCCAGATATGCTAGCAAACTTGTCAAGCCCCTTTTTTTCATTACGAAAACAGTTACGAGCCCCCACCGCAGCGCAATATTCTTTCCGAAGTGCTTAGAGGTTGTACTCCAATTGCCGAAAAGTTATTAAGATGATTCGGCTATCGAAATCGCAGTACCTTAAAGGGCGCCGCTGTCTGAAGCGCCTCTGGCTTTATAATTATCGGCGCGACTTGATGGAATCGCCCTCAATATTTCAAGAGGGCATTCTTGAACAAGGAAAAGAGGTTGGCGAGCTGGCCCGCTCGCTATTCCCGGGGGGCGAGCTTATTCACGAAGATCAGACCAATCCGGAAGAGGCGGCACACAAGAATGCCACAAGTTAGTGGTGTGTATGGACCTGAAAGTGTTTGATTTGTTCGGGGCGCGATGCGCAGCATATCCTTATGCCAACCCATCTCGAGCTTTAGGGCTGTAAAGGCGATGATGCATTTAAGCGTGCGCGGCAACTTATTATGAAACATCTTCCAGTTGATTTGGGAATTTTCCCTGAATTGCTTGAATTGTCTTCTTGATCGCGGCTGCAGTGTCCTTGGGGTCCGCTAGAGGGACCGTAATTACATATATTTGGTAATCACCCCGTACTGATGGGATCGTGACCGTTTCTTTTTGTCCTGCCGAACGAAAAATTGACTCGGGGTAAATTAAGACTGACACCTGGCAGTTGAGATTAACCATATAGGCAAGCATTTGGTATGCATCGGCTGAATTTACGTTTCGTAAATCAAGGTCTTTATATTTTGTATCCGCGACCGACACGACGTAGCCGACACCTTTCTGTCTGAATACAAGGTCTGGCTTAATATTGAGAGTACCGTCGGTGTCGAAAGGGGAAATCTCCTGAGCTATTACTTCCAGGACGGGATCTAGGTAGTACTTTTCAAGGGCCAGAGCAACATAGTCTTCAAATAGTTTTGCACTGTTGATTAGAAAGGACGGCTGGCGGGAAGGCCCAAATTCATTGATGAAGCCAATTGAGCGCAAAATCAGGGTAGCCAGAAATAACGGGCGGCGATAGCACTGATTGTGGCGGCCAATTTGGATAGTAGTCAATTTATGACTTGAGAAGCCGGCAATATCAACTTGTGCGGGAATATTTTTAAGGCATGCTCGTAGTGCCTTCTGGGTATTTACATTACAAACCTGACCCCTTAGAAGTGCTTGAGTGGCCGCAAGCAGAATCTGATTTTCAACCGTATTTGATGATCTCTCACTAAAAAGACAATATGCTTTTCCGGTTTGTGTCAGATTGTGCTTCAAATGAGTACCAAATAAAATTCGCCCTCTGATCGTTGTCATATTGCCTTCAGAGCTGTCGTAATCCTGCTTCAATCCGTTTTTTATGAGAGTTGTGAGTTCGCGAGAATAGAGCTGTCCTAACAAATCAAAGATACCTTCTTCTTCCTCGTAATCGGCCATTTCATCAAGGCAGAAACACCAATCGGATACAAAGGAGAGTAGTCTAAACAAGTTTGGCAATCCTATTTTGGGACGTATGTTGATTTGCGTTCCACTCGGGAGGGAGATGACGCCAACAATATTGTCGGCAGTCACTTGGTAAGTTTTTTCAATACGGGAAGGAACGATTAGTAGGTCCCTAGCGAACTTAAAGTCCTGAAGGTACCGAAGGTCGGCTTCTGTAAGCGGAAGGGCCTCACTGGGCCGATTTTCCATTAGGGTATAACGCATTATTAAGCCGCCACCTTCGTCTTATTTGGCAACCCCAACGCCTCTGCTGCAAGCTTGTCAATGGCCTCCGGATCATCAAAGAAGTATTCCTCCAGCAGCGGCCTAATATTGAATTCCCAAATATCCTTGAGTGTCCCCTCTGTAAATCCTCGTTTCATCCAGAAACTATGCCCAATCTCGTAGTGCTTTCCCCGTTTTTCGTTAATCATTGAATTCAGCTTTTTAAAGGACTCAACTATTTTCGGAATGTCTGCGGTGCAGTCAGACCTTTCAAGGAAAGCCCTTAACACATTAGCGTCAGGAAAAAACTCAAAGAAATCAAACCGCCGTCGGATTGCATAATCGACAATCGCTATTGACCGATCCGCGGAATTCATAGTTCCAATTAAATAAACATTCGATGGAACCACAAACTTTTCTCCGGAGTATGGAAGAATGGTTTCCTTCCCCCTGTATTCCAGAGCATTGAGCAACTCTCCAAAAATCTGAGGAAGGTTACCTCGATTTAGTTCATCAACTATGAAAACGTGTTTTACGTTGCTGTTGCCGCTAACGCTGTTACAAAAACGTTTGAATACACCAGCTTTTAAGGAGAACCAGCTGCTCCCTGCTTCCCGCGAAGGGCGAAACCCCTCTATAAAGTCTTCATAACTGTAAGAGGGATGGAATTGAACCTGAGCTCTTTCACCGACACCATTCTGAAACCAATCAGCAAAGGCATTTGCGATAAATGTTTTTCCCGTGCCTGGAGGGCCATAGAAGATTGCCTGTTTCTTATCTTCCAGTCGCCTCTTGATAGTTTCAAAGACTGTTGCCTCCTTACCTGTCATTTCGCACAGCTGTTCCAGGGAAAGTGTTGCCCTCGGGGATGCAACTTCTGGGACGTCATCAGTCCCCGCCGATTTTTCATTTGAGGCGGTTTGTACGACGACCGGGGTCGCATCAATTCCAGCTATGGCTTTTAGTTTTTCTGGATATCCAGCGTAGTCAGAAATATCCGTTAGAGTTTTCGTTACAAAACGGTCTCCTTCTGGCAAGGACCAAGGCCCAACAGATAACCATTTGACCTTTCTAACGTGTTGATAATCACTTTTCGAATTGTCATAAATATAGTCAGACTCAACCTGCCCATATCCCAGCAGCTTGCTAACCCCGGCCTTCGCAAAAATGTAGTCCCCTTGCTTAATCGTCTGGGCGAACTCATGACAGGCAAGGGAATTATGGCTGGGTCTTCGTGACTCTTCATTTGATTCTCTTGATTCTCTTAAGACTTTTTCTATTTCATCCCGGTCTGTGTAATCGAGGAGGCTTTTCTTGAGTTTCTGAAAACTAATTGCGACGATTCCCTCAGACTTGAAGGATTCCCACATTTCACCACTCGGGCCAGCGGCAATCAGCCAATACCGGCTTTCTTGTTCTCCCTTTGAGACTGGCACAGACCAAAATTTATTTTGTCGTAAGCTCTGTACGCTAGAGACATATATGGGAAGGAGGGTTTGCAAATCTTCGACAACCATTTCCTCGCACTGTTCAATAGTAAGCTCAGATGTAATAGGCACAATTCTAGACAGAGTTAGCTCTGATGACTTCAAGAACTCATCCGGCGAGTTCAGAGTTTGGTCACCCTTTCGAAACCTGCCTTTAAAACCCTTTGAGAACATACCTAGAATGCGTTCTTTCTGTTCGGATAGGGAGCTCCGAAAAGCGGTCATAAACCTATCATCGTCAAGCGCGGCATCACTCGGACAAATGCCCCAGCTGATGGCTTTTTCATTTCGGAACATGTAGAGCTGTGTTGTGATTTTACTGCAACGGACTGCCTCCTGCGGAATGTAAGCCCCCCAGATGTGAGGAAAATAACGACCGCTTGCTTGGTACATACCCATTGATAATTTGAGCCCATAGGAAGCGGCATTTATCTTCGTTTCAATTGCTCCCATTCTCTCTTTTAATTCGTGAAATGCCGCCTGCAAGGTTTCACGCGTAGAAGGTGACAGTTCGGAGTGACCGGCTGTTGCTCCTTTCTCACCCTTCTTCTGGTTGACCTCTTTTAATGCTGTCGTTAACTCCGAGCTTATTAAAATATTTTGTGCAGTCATATTAATCTCCGATGTTTCACGCAGCATTCTCCTTGCTTTCCCGATACAATCTTGCCGCCAGATCTTCATTAGCCATATAAGCCGTATCGACTAATAATCTCAAATACTTAAGAGAAGCTGCTTCCCGACATGAGGAAGCACCAATACCTTTAAAGAATAGGAATATTCCGGGGGGGGTAACTCACCGCAGAAACTTCGTGTGGTTTTTGCCACCAGATCACGTAGAACTTCCCAAATACGAACCAGTTGCGCCGGCAACCAACACTGAATTGTCCCCAGCTGTCAAAGCTTCGTGGTATTTCTTCGAGTTTCTGGCTCGAACAACCGGAGGACAAATGGGCGGCAGAATTCTTACCCCTGACGGTATTCTCAAATTGGTGGCGCTACAATTTAACGTCCGAACGACGGAACTTCGCTCCAGGAAACGACTGAGAACGCTTGTCATTCCCAGAAGAGCGCTTTGTTACCTCCTTCGAAAACATCTGCTCATGTCTTACCCCGAAATTGGAAAGTATCTCTCATTCACCGATCATACAGCCGTAATACACGCGGTGGCTTCCGCCGAAAAAGAGATGAAAAAGGGAGGCGAGTTTAAGAAGAGCATCGACATGATTGAATCTCTGGGAGACTTCAACGGACCAGAGTCCTCCCAATCACAACGTCAAGAAGTCGAGCTTGTTCTGAGGATACCGAGAGGGGCGGCAATTACCGTTGGTCACGGTTGCGCCTGCCAAAGCGCAAAATGAAATTCAAAGACTTGCCGGTTCCGATCGCTAACGGGCGCGCGATCCTGAAACACTTGCAACAGAAGTACCCCCAACTGGATGCCTGTAGAGCTACGCTACTTTACAAATTAAGTCTTCCGTCGTGGAACGGGCCCAGCCGGGAGCTCCAATTGGGAAACCGACGCTATCGATCCCTTGCTGATTCCCCGGAGGTCCCCATATAGCCCTGAGGTGCCCTCGAGCAGTTGATCAAGGTGTTTGTCTCGTTCCGCCCAAACCCGGGTCATTGCCAGCTTCTCGCGCTCGCTTAGTTCTTTAAAGGCTTTGATGGCGTCGCAAATGGTTTCCACACGCTGGCGAAACTGCACGCTGCAAAGGTATTTGAAAATCCGCTCAAAGGTATCCTGTTTCCCATCCACTGACTTTTGCATCCGGATCATCTGGGATAGGTAGAAGCGAAGGAGCATCGCAACGGGTATTGCCGCCTCCGGAGAACATACCCAGACACCATCGACGGGACCGAAATTGCGGGTTCCTTTAGGAAGGACACGGCTTACGATTACCACCACCTCCACTCCCTCACGTCGCTGATCGGTCTTTGCTTTCAATATCCACTTTTTCTTCCACGTATTTGTATTCTTGGCTTCCCAAAGAAGCGTGCACTCGCCTTTTGTGGAGCCTTCGATGGCTTGTTTGACATCCGCGCCACGTTTCCCCTTCTCGATAACCGTAATGACATCGGTCGGAAATTTGGACTTGAGAAGATTTGCCAGATCCAGCTGAAACACTTCACCCTGCGCTTGCTGAGACCCCTGTTCCACCCTTCGCTTAAGCTCTTCGATCTTTTGCCTCAGCCCATCGATTTGAAGATCCTTTTCGGCTGACTTCAGGCGGTACTCTTCGGAGAGTTTATCTTTCGCCTCTTCCCTCAATTTTTCCTTCTCCTTTTCCCAGCGCCTCTCAAGTTCAAGCTCCATCTCTTTTTCACGCCCTTCCAGCTCTCTGGAGCGCTTTCGAAACTCCAGTTCGCTTTTGAGAACCTGCTCAATCTTTTTATCCTTCTCCAAAACCACAGCTTTCAGATCCTCAAGCTCGACATTCGTCTCTTTTTGCATTTTTTCTCGGAGTCTTTTTTCGATGGAAATCGTCTCCGTGCGCAGCCGCTCCTCCAGTATTCTTTCCTGTTTTTCGGCTATCTCATTGGAAAGAGCCTCGGTAACCGACACTTCGGCTCCGCACTGCGGACACTTGATGGTTGAGTAACTCGAACCACCATTGGCGTTTTTGAGCATTCGCTGGGAAAGGTTAGTTTTTGTCAGTACTGTTTTCATCACTTGCACCTTCATTCCCTGTTTCTGATTCCAGGAGTCTTTTAATAGCTTGAGCAAGAGTGAGAGGTATGATGGATCTAGTATCAATCTTCCCGATGGGGGCAAATGTTTTTCCGTGCCCTGGCTCAAGTTCTAAACGAATCGGAAAAGATGTCCCCTTAACTCTCATGCCTCCTGTAGACGTGATCGGGTCATCCGGAGGCGGTGTGTATCCCAATCTCTGCTCTTCTTCCAGTACCGGTTTTATTCGCTCAAAAAGATTCTTGCCGTCCGTTTCCTTGTCGAATCCTCCGCCTACCCATTCCATGCAAGTGGGGCAGACACCATTCCATTTATTAGTACCTGAGAGAACGCTCCCGCCAAGATTAAAAACCAGTGCGACTCCCTTGCACTTCGGGCACTCGGCCATAAATTCGCCCTTGTCCCATAAAGAAATCAGAATACCGAGCGGGATCATCCCGCTGCCGCCAATATAGGCAAGGGAAAGGCTTGCACAACGGGTCACCACATAAAAAAGCTCGGGTGAATTTAGAATCAAATGTTTCTTATCAATAATGAGATTGATGTATTTCGCAAAAAGCTTGTCATCAGAAATTTCGATGATCTCAGTCATGCCATACCTCTATTTAACCTTCCTAATTTGCCCCTTCACTTCAAAGACCCCTTCCACCCACTCGCAGGTCGTAACTTCCTGTTTGCGAGAAGCCTTTCCGGAGTCTGTTGGATGTTCTCCGAAGCACAGATGGTCAACACTGACGCCCAAAAGGTCTGCCACCCGCTTAAGATGCAGGAGTTTTCTGGGCTGTGCGCCCGAAAGCCAATCGGACAATGACTGCTTGGGAACGCCGGTTTTTCGGGCAAGCTCCGCCGCCGTCATCATACCTCGCTCAAGATAAAACCTAAGCTGCTCCTTAAGACGAATGCGCTCATCCATTTAGCGCCTCTCCCATCCTTCTTCCAGAAAAATCCGGTTCACCGGACAACTGGCAAATCCAACTGGCCAGATCCTTTGTGCAAAACCATCGATCGGCTTGGCTGTGTTCATGCTACAGGCCAAAATACTTAAAACTGATAAATCCGAGCGCGCTGGAGCATGCGATACTGACAAGAGTTTCATCAAGCTCAAAGACAACAAGCAGGCTGTTTCTCCTAAATTGGACGCTTTCTTTTGGGTACTGCCTTTATCCATCGATGAAGAGGTTACAGCAACGGCGTGACGTCCGGGGACAAACCACTTTTTCAGTAATATATAGGCGTGCTTGCAGCCATCGGTCGAAAGGCAAGCGCACATGTCAATCGTCATTCCCCGCCAAGCTGATAGGTTCCGCCCCCCCTGTCCGACTTTCCGGTAGGTAGTGCAGCCAAGACTCTCTTCATGTTAAAAGATGAAAATGTATTGGCCGAATAACCGATAACCGCACCCATTGACTTATGGAAGACGAACACAGTGCACGAATGAGGATAATTGCCTCCTCCAATAGTTGGATCGAGGGAGAAGCCGTGCGCCAGCTTAAAAATGCGCTACAGCTTCCCGGCTTGGTTTGGACGGAAGGTGTTGCTCGGTAAATGATATTTTTAATTCTTTCATCGACTAAACCATTTGAGGTTGCTCATCACCTCTGTGAGTTTGTTCGATAACTGATTGCGGATTTTATCGTTACAGCATTCAAAACAACGCGCAAGTAAGATTATAATCTTCTTGAATTCTTCCAAGGTCATTTCAGATTTCATATCATTGATAATCCATGCGCTCAGCATCCAGGTTCTCGTACTTCCTGGTTCATGGTCTACTGTTGGGTAAAGGGCTTTATTATCGCGTACCAAAGACGAAAGAGTGACACCCGATATCTCACATCGAATGCACCCACGATTTTTTTTATAATTTTCACGTAGTCTTGTTACCCATTCGCTTGTTTTTAATCCATGTTTCTTTCGTCTATTATTGAAGCGCCGCCGAGCTAGTGCGGAGTGAATATCACAATACTTCCTGCTAGGTGTGACTTTGTCTTTACATATCTCACAGGCATGCTTCGTTTCAGGCATAGCCACCTCTTCCATTCTTGGTTTTGGTTTTTGCTGATAGTGAATCACATACTTGGCTAAGGTTTGTCACATTTAGTTCGCGGATGCGCACTGCTTGGAACAAAAGGAAAACTGCGCTCATCGTTCTATAACTTGGTTGGCTGTCACTGTTTCCGAGCCTAAAGAGCAAATATGGCTTATTCTCAAATCGACAGACATGTACATTTCCTACAGTAGTATTTCGTGAGGGCTTCTCTCTTACTTTTCTATCTTGTCAGTATTCATATCAGCCTGTTCATTTAGATGACGTCCCGTCCTTCACGGGTGGGAACGGAAACTCAGTGATGTTGGTGATCTCAGTTGGAAGCTTGTCTTTGTATATTCCTTCATGAGAGATGGTGAATGTAGAATTATCCTTAGGGTACTTTGAAAGTCTCCCAAACAGGGTGTGATCTGAACGACCCGAAAGTCCACGTAACTGCTTTTCGTCCACCTTTAGCTCTTTTGCATATGCTCGTCTTATCCCAAGCAGAAGTATTGCTTCAGTGCTTTTCCGCTCGTCATTATCTTCTATCTTCGCAACTGCAAACTTTAGTCTCTGGAGGTAGTCGCGACATACCTGGTATTGCTTCTTCGAAACGAAGCGCGAAAAGGTAAAATGCTCGTCGGTATATCCATAGGGATAGATGATCTTATCCGATTTAATAACTTTGAGATCCCGACCGCAGATATAATCGTTAATAAAGCTGAGATAATCCTCCCGTTCAGGAGGAACAGGATAAACGACGTAACGCCCACTTATTAGAAAGGAGAAATGGCTAACATGGCGTTCGCCCACATTCATTGATTCACCTATATAAGCGATACGCTCAGGCTTCCCAGAAAATATCCAAAGATAGACACCTCCGACGCTCAACTCGTCTTTGTGTTTATCCAGCTCCTCAAAGGGAGCCAACAGATTCCACTTCAAATGTATCTTGCTCATATATTGATCATCGAGTTCTTAGACCGTATACACGGCGACTCAAATTGAATGATTCCATTGTCTGACTGCCTAGTATCACGATTTTACAGAACAAGTTCACCAACTTCATCCTCTCCACAGTGCTGCAATAGGTGCAGGCAAGAGTGGGGCTACCCACAACGACTGCAAGCGCCTGCGCCCGCGAAATGGCTACGTTCAGTCTATGCTCATCGAAGATGAATTCCAGTCCACGGGGAGATTCTTCACCGTTACTGCAGCACATTGAAACAATCACAATAGCAGCCTCCTGTCCCTGAAACTTGTCCACGGTTCCAATTCGCGCATCTTTTCCCAGCTTCCTCTTTAGTTTTGATACCTGGTGGTTGTAAGGAGCTACGACCAAAATGTCTGAAAGCTTTACCGGCGTTTTTCTGTTTTCCTTGACCAGCTTACATTTTTGTAATTCACGAATAAGGCGAGCGATCCTTTCTACCTCTTTATCACTGCTTTGGGTGCATCCGTTATGGCGCTCAGAAATAAAAATGAGCCCGGCCTCTTTTTCAATGTTGCAACCAGAGGGAATTTCCAATACACGTCTCTCATTTCCGGGCGCAGGAACTATCTCACCCTGATAGAAGGAGCTTCCAATGAAGTCACACAGCTCCGGGTGCAGTCGATAGCTAATATTCAGCAACAATCCCATTTCGGGTGGGACTACTTTCTGTTTTTTCAAATAATATTCAAGACAAGATTGGTCGCTGCCATCGGGATGGGAGCCCTGAACGACCTGTGGAAGTTGCATCTGATCGCCCAGGAGGATCACATTTTTTGCGGCTCCCGCCATTGCAACGAAGTTTGCGGAAGACATCTGCCCGGCTTCGTCCACAAACAGATAGTCTAAGGTTCTCTCGGCCCCCTTATTTGAGAAGGCATAATAGGTTCCGGCAATCACCTGATAGGATTGGTGGTGGCGCTTCTTGAAGAAGTCGGCGCCGGAACACCTTTTCAGCGTAACCCCCCATGCCTTTAACTCATCCTCCTCTTCCATCGTTGCGTAGCTGTCAATTTTGGCGATGGTGGGCAGAAAGTCGAAGAGGCTAGGCTGCCGTTTGCGGTGGACTTCGTGAATTGTTCGCAGAACGTTTCCGATTGCCTTGTGACTGAAAGCCGCGATTCCAATTTTAATGCCATTTTTCTGCTGCAAGAGGTGGAGGATCATTTCAGCGGCGGCAGTGGTTTTCCCGGTTCCCGGAGGCCCCTGGACTGCTAAAATACTAGACTCAAGCCTTTCAACCGCCAGCAATGCGATTTTGAGCGGATTTTTGGGATCAATGGTGATCGGCTTACCGCGTTCGTGATCCTTCAACCGTGGGCATTTTCTAAAAATAAAATCTCTGATGGCTGGGGTTGATTTGAAATCAGGATACTCGGCACCCGTTCGAAGTAATGATGCTTTAACGCCGTTTAACATGTCCTGAAAAAACGTGAAAGGAATGAGGTGGAATCGGCCGATTTTTGGGTCAAGGATCCCATCATATTCTACGACCACAATTCCGTTTTCGTGTTCGATGGACCGGATCGTTACATAGGGAGTAGCCTTGTAGCGTGGATATCGAGCAGGCGCATAGTCGTGGACGAAAACGCCTCCATCGCCGTCCTCAAGCTTTGTTTCCTGATCGGTGGGATCAAAGGAAAGTTCGTAAGAGCCATCAGGGCGTCTCTTAACCAGAGTTAAGCCAGCCAAACACTCGATGTCTTCCGATAACTCCTCTTCCGTTTGCGCAAGTCTATTGAAGTAGGTCCGCCAAAAAGGTCTGAACTCCCGCCTATGGAAGGGCATTAGCTGCGCCAGAAATCGGAATTCCTCGGGCTCTGAGTCCGCCTTCTCAAGCATCTCAAGACACATTTTGTCATTTGGCTGAGGCGAGGAAAGCGTGGGTTCTTCAGCCAGTGTTTCCTGATGCACGTATCCATAACGTTCGGGATTCTCTTCCTGCCGTTCGTGCAGCCAAGAGACGAGTTTCCTGGTCGATGCACAATCCGTCTCATTATATTTTTTAATTTCATCCAGAATTTCTTGTCTTTTTACCTCCACCCACAAAGCATATTGAACGATCGAGTCACCACCATCGAGCACTCCCACTGCCCGAGCTTCGCCAATAAGTTTTTCAACGCACTTTAGAGAATAGCTTGGGGTACCAATTAGAAACGCCTGCCGGATGATCCTATGAACATTCACGAAGACATGGTTTCTCAGGAGATCGTCGAGTTCCTTATAGCGTGTATCGTATTTTTCGACCAAGGATTCAAGTGTAGCGCAGTCATACGATCCGTAGTGGTAGACATGGAGCACAGAATTGTTGCTCCATTGCTCGTAGATAAAATCGATCGTCTCCTCTAGCGACGATTTTTCGGCCTTGGAGTCATGCGCCCAAAGGCATTGATACTTGGGCTGACCTTTTTGTGATTGTGAGATCCCGAACAGGTAAACAAGTCCCCCCTCTATCAGAGGGTACGACTCAAGATCAAGAACAATATCATCATCGCAGGGCGGAGGAAGAAGCCGTAAGCCCGTCTGACTGTCTTCGCCATGAGGTAGAAGTAAGGCCTCCGGTTTTTCTTTCCCTTTGGAAACGATCTGGATCTTTGCTTGTGCTTGAAGTTTTTCGAATATCTTGGCACTTAACCTATTTGGGCGGCCCCGTGATCCCTCGGCTAGGATCGTCATGGTATGGATTCCGTCGTCTTCCAGCTTTCTGATTTGTGATTCTGTAATGTGAGCGATTTGGATTAGGCTATCGTTTTTGGCGATAATTTGTTCCGCAAGCTCTTCCCAGCCTCGCAGGCTCTCTCGCTTTTGCGGTATAGGGGGCTTGTCCGAGCTAAACTCCGCTTCGGCAGCAACATAATTCTCCCGTACGGCAAGGTAGTAGTAATAATAATCTTCTGTTCTAAAT
This sequence comes from Deltaproteobacteria bacterium, assembly GCA_016207775.1. Classification (GTDB taxonomy): domain Bacteria; phylum Bdellovibrionota; class FAC87; order UBA2466; family UBA2466; genus JACQOU01. Next base: position 13,003 of record JACQOU010000046.1, on the reverse strand, counting down.
GACCTTTCAGGCTTTTCGCTATTTTTCAAATAAAGGCCGAAATTCCCCGGACGAATTTTTTGCATCTCCAGAAGCATTTCGATATAGGCACAGAGCTGAATGATATAGGCGGGCTTGGGTTCCCTAGAGAGCTTACTATCCCAAGGCTCATAGTGCCACTTTCCGAATGTGGAGCGCTCCTTTCCATCGACCCGGATGAGAAAGTCAGCATATCCTCGCATCCGTCCATACTGGAGTGCCCCCTGATAAATGACCGGCACCCCCTCTTTCATTGCGAGCCTGGTCTTCTCAACCGCCTTTTCCATATCTTTCTTGTCAATGCCATTTGTTATGTCTTCAACATGAGAGGCACCATGCCGCTTTTTAAGGCGCTTCAAGACCTCTTTCTCGTAAATTTCGCCATGTTTCTTCAATAGGTTGCCGAATTTATCTTGGGATCGTTTGATACCAGAATCGGTATTGATCGCACGTTCCGCCCACCACGCAAACGGGCTGTCGTAGAACAGAGCCAAATCTGTGGGGGTAATGTATTTTCGATCTGGTTTAGCCATCACATTGCTCCGCCATTCACAAGCTCACCTCACCCTCACAAACTGTTTTACCCGGTCCAGTCGGAAACTCTTGTCTTTATTCTCTTCGAAACAGGTAGCCCACATGCTCGGGTGCCCCTTGAAGCTGGGTACGATGCCGAGTGGCTTTATCCATCGCTCTCGTGGCATTTTGTCCTGAGCTCCCTGGTATGAAATACAAAGGTCTTTTCCCTGCTGGAGCGATTGCTGCAGCAAAGGGGAATTGAGAGGAATCTCACTTACTGTCCTTAGCGTATATCCCAGGCAGGTTCTCCAAAGAGTATCGAAGTTGCTTTCCTTCTCCAGAAGTTTTTCAAATACTTTTGCACACGCTTTTGTGTCTGGTAGTGCGCGATGGGCGCGCTCATTTTTAATACTTAAGTAATTGCATAGGGCCGCCAGATTGTGCTCTGTGAGCTTCCAATGATATTCGGCAAGTGCTTTCGTATCCAGTAGGCGGTTGGGTCGGGGCACGATGGCATATCTTTTCAGTTCATGGGCAAACAACGGAAAATCGAATGGCACTCCATGCTGGGCTACCAGAGGATAATCTTCGATAAAGTTCAAAAACTCCTTAAGAACCAGTTCGGGTAATTTGCCTTCCTCCTGGGCCTGTTTGGTCGAAATGCCATGGAGATCGAAAGCCTGTGGCTCTATTGGGATTCGAGGCTTTAGAATTTCACAAAACCTTTTTTCACTTTCGCCATTTATCTTGATGGCAGCAATTTCAATAATGGCATCAGTCGCCGGAATTTTTCCGGTTGTCTCAAGATCCATAACAACATATTTCATATCGTCCCCTTCCAAATTAGGCTGCGCTTTTTTGATATTGCCGAAATGTTTTTTCAGCGGCGTCGGAAACCTTCTTTACAAGCTGTTCTGGCGATATGACCTTTGCTTCAGCCCCAAACCCCAGCACCCATTGCACAAGTTCCGGAGTGATTGCGACTTCCACGGAAAAGAGGATTGAGCCTGCTCCCTTCGAGACAATCCGCTGTGAGGAGTGCCACCGGCGCTCCTTAACAAAAGGCGCAATTTTTGGAGAGAAGTGTATTTTGATTTCAATTGGAGGCTCATTGTTCCTGAATACTCCAAATACCCCGCAGAAATAATCTTCCGGGTTTACCGGATCTCCGCTGTACTGCTCCTCCAGCATTTCGGCTTGAGCCATTCTGGGAACGGCATAAACCTTTATCGCTTTTTCATCCAGATCCTCCGCCACTAGATACAGTGAACCGCGGGCAAAATAGAGAAAGTGCGGTCCCAATCTGCGCACTCGTTTCTGGTCATTGTGCGCAGAAGAGTAAAATACTTTTAGAACCTGTCTTTCCGCGCAGCAAGCTCTTACCGTTTCAAGTTGAATCGGATCAATTCCCAGCCCCCATCTTGGTCCAGGCTCAAATTGCAATTCTGACGCTAGCTCGTTCAGGTAAGCCGAGCTTTTAGTCCCGAGGCAGTTTTCTATTTTGCAAAAGACAGCTTCAAGATCCGAAAAAAACGGCGTATCGCGCAGAGGAGTCAATGTGCCGCGCGCAAGGTATAAAGCGAAAAGCTCGGGGGCGGTTAAAATAAAGTGCTCCGTCACCCGGGTCCATGAATCAAGTTTCCAACGGCTTGCATTGCTGTCGGTTGCGTTCGGTTCACAACTCAGCGGAAAGCCCGCCTGGCAAAGTAGCTCCAGGTCACGATAAATAGTACGTTGCTTTGCTTCGTGGCCCCGGCTGGTCACTCGGTCCATTAGTTCCTTTACAGTGAACCCTTGTGGACTAGCGTCCAGGACTTGAAGTATCGCAAACGCACGCGCAACTTGCGCATTTCTGCCAGGCATATTCGGACTCCTTCGCCTATTTCTTCTTTTCTTTCGGAACCTTTTCCTTGGTTCTTTCGATGTTTTTGTGTCCGGTTGTTGCACACCGCCAAAGAGTTGCTTCCTGCTTGTTTCCATTGTACGGGGAGGCTGTGACATGCGAGGACAAAACAAAAATTATCCATGCTTATTAAAAGGTTGCCTGAGTTGGCCGTTGCGGATTCATACTGGTTCCTAAACCCTACTCGCAAGCAATGCAGTTTGCCTGGGTCTTCCCAAGAAAATTCCGATCCTTTTGCCCTAATATGACACGGTGCCATGCTACCTTGGCGAGAAGAATTGTTCAGGGAAGAACGAATGTCCTTTCGCCACGTACACCGACCTCAACCTAAATTGAATCGTCGGTTACCATCAAAATCCAAAAAATTGCTCCCCTCAGTATGCGGATTTCGGACACCACCGCTGGAGGTGGACGATGATCCCATCACGCTTTTGGTTTTTGAGTATTACGATTTTTTTCTCCGTTGGCTGTCCGCAAGTGTATCGCATCAACGCATAAGCCTTGATGTCATTAACACCCAATTGGCGTTCCTGTGGGTGAGAAAAGAATTTGAAGAAACTTTCGTTATACTCGGTCTGCTTGAGAAAAAGCGAAGCGTCCAGGCGCCTAAGATTCGAAAAGAGCTTGTGAACCATTTGGAGCGCACACGAAAAGAGCTGTCACCGATTTTGCAGGAAGCGAGAAAACGGCATCTTTCCGTTTTTCCCGAACTTTCAGAAAACAACCACCCCATCGACCGCGACATTTTCCTTTCGGTGGTCGGGGGATTGGGACTGTTGGAACCGCTCTGGTCTGCTTCACAGGAACGGGGGGAGGGACGCGTTTTCATCAAGGATGTATTCAAGCGTCTGATGGGTCTGTACCCAAAACCGCAGGTAATGGCACGGCTCAATCCACACGGCACGGTCTTTATAGAGGGTTGGATAGAAGTTGATTTATCAGATTTCAGCGCAGGACAATGGGCGGACGCAAAATTGCAAGTGGCCTCGGCTGTTTTTGAGCGATTTTCAGCGATGGGAAATTTCCAACGAACTTGGGAAATTTTGGAGCCTTCGGAAACGCTTGAGGATGTGCTTTTGCCAGAAAAAGCCCAAATGGACATTCGATCACTTTGCCATTTTTGCAAAGTCGCCTTGCAAAGAGGGGAACGACCAAGGCTTAACCTTCTGTTTGTGGGCCCCCCTGGCACCGGAAAAACGATGTTAGCTAAAGCCGTAGCAAGGGATTTGGGTCTCAAAGTGTTAAGGATAACATTTGGTCAGATCTCGCCACAAGCCGCCCCCCACATCGTGGCCCTCTTCATGGAGCGGGCCCGCGCAAAAGATTGCCTTCTTCTTTTCGATGAGTGCGAAGATCTCATATCTTACAATCCCTTCATCGGTCTTTCGGACGGGTGGGCAAAAACAATTTTTGAAAATTCCAGGTGCATCGCTGTTTTTGCCTCTAACTACGGCGTGCCGGTGGGTTTCGACAGACGCATGGATTATGTCCTTGAGTTCAAAAAGCCCAATGCGAAGCTTCGGCAGATTATCCTTTCCAAGGAACTCATGGCACTTGAAAAATCCGGACTCATTACCGCACTGCCAGATGAGGGAGTCATTCGCGAGGTGGCACAAAAATTCTCAGTTCCCGGCGGTTACTATGCTCAGGCTTTGAAACTGGCTATCGCTAAATCAAACGTAAATCCCACGAACTCTTCACAACGCCTGATTTCCAAAGAAGCCCTTGAAGATGCGCTTCAGACGTTTGAAGATATTTCCAGTTCCCACAAGACCGACGAAGTGCGCGAGCCCACACTTTCCCTGGATGAAGCCAAGCTTGCACCTGCTCTCAATGAGCGGCTCCATGCATTTATCAAATACGCAAAAGAAACACTCACAATAAACCACCTCTCACGCCTACTTCCCCAGGGAGCAACCGCTCTTTTCTCCGGGCCCCCTGGCACCGGAAAAACGATGGTCGCAGAAGCCATAGCTCGACAACTCGAGATCCCGTTCAGGCGGGTTTCACCCAGTAGCTTCATGAGCCCCTGGTTTGGTGAAACGGAGCAAATTATAAAAAGAGTATTTCGCGAAGCGCAGAGGGAAAAATACCTTCTGTTCGTTGATGAAGCGGAAGGACTTTTTACCGATAGAAGGACGGATATCAGTACCATCCGGATGACAATCGTAAATGAACTTCTTCAACAGGTTGAAAGCTTTCGCGGTGTACTGATCATCGCCACCAATTTTGCGGAAATACTCGATCCTGCCTTTGCCAGGCGATTTCTGTTTCACATGGTGTTTGATTTACCCAAAACCGAAACCCGCCTTGAAATATGGCGCGAGTGGAGAGAAGTGCTCCAAGTCGATGAGCAGATCCTCTGCATCCTGGCGCAACGATTCGAGCTTAGCGGTGGAGAAATAAGAAACATCGCCATTAAAGCAAAGGCGATGGGGCTTTTGACACTCGATCAACTTTCCCAGCTTTGTGAAAGTGCGAGCAGGGAACGCACCGGAAGAATGGGACGGCCGATAGGGATACGGGTGGGTTAACAGGTGGTTAAATGATGAAACCGTCTTGCAGATTGAAATTTATGGATCGAATCAAAAAAAGGAGGAATTGCCGTGGATGAAGAAAACAAAACGGACGGCTCCGAACCATGCGCCAAGGTTATTAAGCTATCACTGCCACCCTTGGCGTATACGCGATTGAAGCAACGACAGGAGTTTTTGGAGAAGAACACAGCGCTCTCGGTAAAAACCAAGAACTCCTGCGCTATCTGTACGTGGGAAAATAAAAAAACAGCGCTTGGCAACACTCACAACGAGTGTCTCAGGCACGTCATCAATGGAATGTTAATGATAAATACCATCCTTGACAGAATCGGCCTCGACGAAATGGACTCGGAGAAAACAAATTTCGATTTCGATATCAGCGTTAACTTCCCCAATATCGCACCAGGCTTAATCAAACGCCTTGGAAGAGCGCTTGAGATTCTGGGCACGCGACCGCATAGAGGAGAGAAACTTGGAAAGCGCGCTAAAATTAAGAGGCTGCTCGAAAAAATTCGAAATAGCCAGCCAAACATTGATGCAAATCTCACGGACGACTTGATTTCAATCACATTTAGCTTCAAGTTTGACGAAGGTGAGGAAAGACGCTGCTATGCCGAGCCTGAGCGAACGGAGCTAACGGTGGAAGAACTCAAGGAATCGTTTTGCGATGAGGTGCGGTCTTCCCTTGCTGCCGTATTTGCGGAAACAGACTTTGACCGGGACTGGAGCTGGGCTCGCGATACTTTCGTTGTTTCGTATATCGAGGAATTCAGTGCGGATAATGTTGTTGCGGGCTTGGAACGAGTCATTGTGGCGATGGGGAGGAAGGGGGCGGGGCTGAGGTGGGGGTAGGAACTGACAAGTGCAATTGATGGGAAACTCAACTCCTCGAAGTCACACCAACTGTGGGGGTTGCCTCCCAATGCCACCCAAAGTCCTGTCGTCTTAAGGAGACCTGCTCAAGTGAACAGGCTTAACCTTTTTCAAGCGCACCAACGACTTTAGATTCTCCTCATGTCGAACCCAACGTGCCAGAATAATCTGGTTCGCCGGACACCTGTCCGGCAGGGGCTAAGAACCCAGTGTCATAATAGGACAATGGTTTTAATTACTTCCAAAAAAAGCTGGGAAGACGGAACTGTGAAAATGCGGCGATCTTTTGCGCAGGTCGGACTTTCACAATTTATGTTTTAGATTTTTCTAACAGTGGGTTAGGCCCCCTTCCTTTTGCGAAAAGGCCTTGCTGTAGAACAAATAGCTACCCTTGATTTTGAATTTGATTGGTTTTTTTGGATTGTGACGGCAATGGTGTAAAAAAGTTCGTCTTCTGTAAACGAGGAATTCAGTTGTCATTTGCTTAGCCAGGGTTATTGGCACGTCCTTGCAGCAATAGATAGTCGGGTAGTTAGTGCCAACTACCTAAGTATAAAAAATTGAACTCCAAATTCCCGCTGTACGTTTCTCCCTCTTTCCTCGTTGTTTTTTTTAAAACCAATCAATTGGCTCTATGTGAGACCAGGAGGATACCCATGAGAAGCACGTATGCCGTATTAATCGTTGTTTTACTCTTAGTAGGCTGCGGCAAAGATTCCCAAAATAGCGTTTCTAATTCGTCCCAGCGCTCCGCCATAACGGATTTGGGAGGAGTAGATACCGCCTACGCGGTTGCCATCCAAGCGGATGATAAAGTGGTGGCTGCGGGAGAGTCCGGTTCCAAGTTTGCCGTTGTTCGATACAATTCAACTGGTACATTAGATACCAAATTCAATAAAGGCAGAAAGGTGATTACTGCCATTGGAACAGCAAGCTCCGCAAGAGCCACTGCCATCCAATCCGATTCTAAAATTGTAGTGGCGGGTAATTCTGATGGTAAGATTGCCTTGGCCCGCTACACATCGGGTGGGCTGCCGGATACTACTTTCAATGGTACAGGCAAAGTGGTTTCCATCCCGGGATCCAGTGCTGCCGTTGCCATCCAATCCGATTCTAAAATTGTCGTGGCAGGTTCCGCCAATAACCACTTTGTTGTGGCAAGGTACTCAGCCTCTGGTGCGTTAGAGAATCAAGTCCCAATTCAATTGTTTGACCAGGACGAATGCCACGCAATGGCTTTGCAGTCGGATGGCAAAATCCTTGTGGCTGGAAAATCCAGAGGTACATCCACCATTGTGACTCAGCAATTCTCTTGTCAGGTTTGCACACAGCAATTGGTTTTTGCTGGGTACGATGAATTTGGACAGCCTATCTATAATACCCAAGACGTTTGCAGAGCTGCTCTTAGTCCTTTTGAACCAGGAGCTGTTTGTACAAACACTTACAATACTCAAATAGTTACCAAAAATTATTTTGGTATCGCGCGGTTAAATGCAGACCTTTCATTAGATATTAGCTTCGATACAGACGGTATCGCTCTACTTGAGTATGGTGGAGTAGACAGCGAAGCCTGGTCAATCGCACTCCAAGATTCCAAGATTCTGATTTCTGGAATCGTAGGTGGTAGTGACGGCTCAGACTTTGCAACGACAAGACTCTATGCAGATGGTTCACTAGATACATCCTTCGGAAACACGGGATGGGCTAAGACCACAGCGGGTGGAGTGGACTATGTGAGAGCCGTGAAGAGTAACTCAGATGGTAGTTCAATCGTTATGGGAGGAGTGGCAGGAAACTTCGCGGCAATCAAATATACGGCATCCGGCCTTGTCGATACCACCTATGGAGCTTCCGGTATTGCCAAAGTGGCGGCTGGAGATGCCTGGGCCGGCGCGCTTGATGGCTACGGTCGTGCCATTGTTGCAGGCTCTTTTAGCGGCAATTTTTCCGTGAAAAGATTCACCGCAGCGGGCTTGTTAGATACATTCTAAGTGGGTGAGGATCGGGGTGGGAGACACTCTCCCACCCCAGTACTCATGAAAAAGCTTCCCAAAATTTGGACCAGAACGTTGGCCCCAAACATCTTGCACGTGGTATCCAATAACCAAAAATGGAGGCGATGGTTTGAAAAGGACCCATTTTGCACGGTTTGAAAGGGTACCGGTCCGCTTTGAAAGGATACACTTATAGCCGAGCGAACAAACTGACTCAGTACGATTTCGCTGAACATTGGAAATCGTGCTTCTGAAGCAATATAATCTCATCACTACAATCTATTCGACAACTTTCCCTGTCTTTACTAGGCCATCACTGAAGATCATGGATTGAATCAAGGTAATGGAAAGGTTGTTGCCATGGGGTTTCGCTAGGGCATACTGCTAACCTTTTTGATAGCAAGTAACTTTCCCTCACGCCTTTCTCCATGGTCTTCTTCAGCATAGGGGTGAATTTGTGGAGGAATTAGTGGCACCCCAAGTAGCCGATCGCATTAGTGGTTTCTTCGGTCGCTATGCTTATCCTCAGATTAATCTTGATAATTCACCTCAGATTAATATAAGATAAACAGTGAATGCAGAGGGCCAAGTACGATTTAGCGGACGTATTTGAGTTGGTGGATGCCAAAATGATCGATTTTACGGTTCCCAAAAAATCAGTGAATGCGGTTGTAACAGCTTATAAAAACTCTCAGCAACCGTTGACTGTCCTTCAGGCTGAAGAATTCATCTGCCGCGGACTAAAAACTTTAACGGAAATAAACTTCGTTGGTTCTCAGCTCCAATGGGAAACAGTTGTTGTTGATAAATATGGCCTGATCTTTGACCAACGCCCATGGTTTGTTAAGTTTGCAATTGGAGAAGATGGACGACTGGAGGAAATTTCTTTCCACCCCCCGGTTAAAGCTTTCACAACATTGGGGGGAATCAAGATACCGAAGGGAGAATCCCATGAATAAAAGATGCGGAGAATGTGGCTCAACGGATTTAAAACTTAAGAAAAACCAAGGCCCATTTCCTTGGAAAGATTTTCCAATGGTTTTTATAAACACCCCGGTACAACTACTCACCTGCCGCTGCGGAAATTACATTCTTCGTCATGAAGATATTGGTTCGCTCGATAAAAAAATAGAAAACAGCATCAAGGAACAGACCCAGAGCCTTATTGATAGAGTTCTGGAGCGAGAACATTGTTCTCAAGTTGAACTAGCCCAACGCATCGGCATTACTCCACAGCATCTTTGCGCTCTCAAATCCGGAGCAAAAACCGCTGGCTTTCAAACATTTAATTTCCTAAAAATCCTGGCACTCGATGAAAAGGCTTTCAAAGTTGCTGATCCGCAAGAGGCGATAGGAAAGTTGAAGAAGGCGGCAGGTTAAATTTTCCTAGGAGGCCAAAATATTATGTTTAAAATTTTCGAGTGGATTGGAAGCATCATTGCCATTGCAGCAATTGTCCAAATCGCATCAGATCCGAAGGGTGCTTTGGATGATATCCGCCGCGGGCCTGCTCCTAATCTTCGTGCTTTTTCAGATAACCTGATGGGTGGTAGCCATCAGCGGCGACATCGGCCAAAGGATCGCAGCCTAATTAATCGCCATGAATCGTCAGCGGCAGAGAAAAAAATATCGTTGCGATAGTGGAAGGCGTGCAGAAACTGGTCTAATTGGACGCCTTTTGGGATATCAGCTTTGACCCATTTCGGCCGGTTTCTTCAAGTACTACTTGCTCCGAAATTTTTCTAAGTAACTGTAATCCGCGACAGCGGTATACAAGTAAAGTCGATCGTATCGGGTCCAAGAGCACTTGTGACTAAGTAATTAGTGAGGAATTGAAGCGACCTGCACCACAGACATCTCTGCGCCCAACTAGCTCTTCAGCGATGGGCCAAACATTATTTTCATTGCGGACCCGACAGCGCTTCCGGACAGCTTCTGCCCTCTTTAAAAAGGTCCTGCAAAGCCGTTACATATTTTGGAGAAAGTGGCTTTGACAACGCTTCAAAAAATCCGTCGCCAGGGGCTAACTCACGGAAACTGTGTTCAAGATTGGCTAAGGTGGTAACTTCCACGTTTTGGAAGAGGCCTTCCTTTTTTCCGGCCTCTATGTTTTGCGCAACCTCGGGCGGTACGTTTAAATCTTTAGATCCGAAGAATATCTTTACCGGGCAGTGAACTTTCTTGAGCATTTCCAAGCCGTCCCACATGTACTCTCGATATTTCTGCAGCGACGTAACGGCAGTCCATTGTCCATTTGTCAGGGTGTAGTACTGATCATTGGTCATTCTTATTCTTCTCAACATGTCGCCTTCGTACATCGCCTTGTAGAATGCAGATACATAAGGATATTTTCTAGCCAACTCCCCCGTCGGGTCATTTAGAAATGGGGCTGCAGCTCGGTTTTTCTGGTGCTCTAACACCTTATCAAACGGAACGAGGGGAGGGCTTTGAAGCAAGATGGCATTCGGTCGCGTACCCAGCTCATAGGTCTTTAATGTAACCAGACAGCCTTCGCTCTGACCGATAATCCATATGGGAATCGCAGGAAACCGGGCGCGCATGTTTTCGAATATGGCTTTAACGTCTTTTGCCAATACAACGAGCGTGACATCAGCATAGCGGCCTTCGCTCTCGCCGCTTGCTCGCTTGTCGTAGCGGAAAGTGGCTACATTCACCTTTGCGAGAGCCACGCTCATATCGTAAAAAAGCCGTCGCTTTGGCGTTCCCTCTGGGTACATCCATTTGCTGCTTGAATCGAGGTCACCGTTACGGTCCTGGTTGAAGCTGCCATGGACTGTAATGACTAGGCTGTGAGGGACCCGAGGTAAGGTAAGAGCGCCGCGAAGCTTTATTCCGTCGAATGATATAACCGTAGTTTCTTCTTCCGCATAATGGTTATCCATAGACGCTCCCGTCTCTTTTTGTACGTCATCTGCTGATAACGTAGTACAATTCGTCACCGCCAGAGACAAAAAAGCAAAGAGTAGTAGCTTCACTACCGAAGGACAAACAGAGATCTTGGGTTTCTCATCTTCAGCTCACCGCTCCCGCTAAACTTTTGCGAGAGGAGTCAGATTTGCTCCGAAAATCGATAAATGACCTTGAGAATACTAGCTGGCTTTAGCCCACCTGACAAAACGGCGCTAGGAGCCATGCGGCTATTTCTTTTTTCTTTTTCGGCCGGCCTCTATGGATTCATGTACGTTGTATATGGCACTCGCTAGGTCAGGCATGATATCGTCGAGGTTTCGTAGCGCGAAAATTGATAGGTATTCGGATGTGGTCTCTTTCTTTGGCAATGGCCATCTCTCGCTAACTTTATTGCGAATACTTACCAATGTTTCACGCACCTCTGATAGCAGATCATCGTCTGGATAAGTGGCTAAAGATTTATCGATCATTGCGATTGCCCTATCAATGTTCTTCAGTGTTTTTTCTTGCTTCATTGTATCCCTCAATAGCTACTCAATCCGTACGACATATCTTTCCCAGTCAGGCCGCATAATGTATTGAATTTCACCTCCGTCACCACCCACTCCAGCTATTTTGCCAGGCTTAAATTCCTTTACCATAGTTTCGATTGCAAAATGCGGTTTTATTACCTTCCACCGCATTCTAATACGGTTTTGAGTTCTAATGCCTAGTTGCGCAGGATTCGCTCCATTGTTTGTACAATAGATACCTGGCTTACCGCCGATTCGTACCCACTGCTCAAGGATCTGATTATTACGTAATTTTATTTTACGAACCCTTTTCTTTAAGGAACTTCCAAGAATATGACTCCTCAAAATTTCTCTTTTCGCATACCGAATACCTGGATGATCCAAATACCAGGAACGGAGCAACTTTTCGGCAGACATACGTTCGACACGGGTCACATTTTTTAATCGACGAGCCCTAGCCGCTTTGGCTTTGGCCTTAGCCAAAGCTTGGACGGCGCGCGTATTGGTCGCCATAACAGCCGCACGGCTTTCTGCCTGTGAAAGTGCCTGCCCCACCAAGGCTGCCTTCTCCGCCGCTTCCAATTTCTCTGCCACCTCTGCCCCACTTGCCAACACTCTAGCTTGCTTTGCGACCTGCGCACCCTTGACCACCGCCAATGCTACTGTGGCAACCTCCAGCACTCCACGCGCGACCCACTTAGAAACGAGTTGTGTTTGCTTCCCATCTTTTTCTGCTTCATCCCACTCGGAAGAAAAGTGCTCGGAAACCGTCTTGAATATTTCTTTTCCAAGTTCCTGGATCCGGGTGAATGCCTGTTTTTTCTGCTCGAACGTTCCATAGTTGAGTAGAAAGTAGAGGGTGGTAGCTTCCTTGCCGATCTGCCAAGCCGCGGTGTAGGTTTGTGCTTCAAACAGTTTGGGAAATAAAGACAAAAGCGCTGGAATGGCAACGACAAGGTCTTTTCCGAAGCCATACGTTCCCTGTGCAATGCCTACCGTAATATCAAAACGATCCCTGTCAAAGCCTTCCGGAATTTTTTGGCGGATGCTATCCGATAGGGCTTCAAAATGCGCTTCAACGTTCTGCTCCCACCAGGTGGGGTGCTTGCGATAAAACAAAACGGCTTTTTCCAGGTCATTTATTTCTGCGATTGTTGAGCAGTTGGCATCAAGCATCCAATATAAGAAACGCTGCAGGTCCTCACTATGCGAAATCTCTACGGCCAGCGTCTTTAGTTTTTCAGCATAGGGATCTTTCCTAACCAGCCGCCGAAGGCACGCTCGGACGGATTCAGATTGGATTCGAACAGACTCGCCTTCGCCAAACTGTACCCGATCGTTTTCCAGCTCGAAAAAACCGTATTTTTTTGTCTGGAAGTGTTGAAACACCATACCGGGCACCCTTATGTTTTTACATCCGGATCAGAATTTGGTTTTTCCAGATCAGAATTCGAATTTTTACCAGAACCAAAACGTAGGTACTCCCACTCGGGGGCCACTTTTTTCCAGTATTCTTCTCCCACAAGCTCCCTGCTCAATTCCGTTTTATGTTTTTGAAGCTCGCGCTTGATGGCCCAAAGAAAATCCTCCTGTTCGACCTGTGGTGGCTTTTTTCCAATTCGCGAAGCCGCCCGGGCAGCTCCATCACGGATGCAGTTTTTGATCATGCCGCCGGTCAAAACAAAGGCGCTAAGATTCTCAAAATTCACGGTCTGACCT
>JACQOU010000045.1 GCA_016207775.1 Deltaproteobacteria bacterium | reverse complement strand
GGACAAGAGCGTTTCGTAAGCAAGTTTATTTTGGAACTGCCAGGTTCCATGGCTGTTCTTTTTGATTACAAAAACAGTTTCTAAAGGAGGAGCAAAACGCTGGTCATTCTTGCAAGAAAAGGCGATGCCGAGATCCTTTGCCTGTTCCGGATCATAGACGAACATGAGGTAGTTGGTTGGAATATCTGAAAACTTGCCCAGTTGCTTCCACAAGGTTTCAAGCATCATCTGCACGCGGTCGAGGCTGTCTCTATCAAACCAAATTTGTGTCTTCTGCCCTCTTGTTCCAGAAGACGTGAGTTTAAGAACAGCTTCAGAATGGGGAAGCGACGTTAAAGCGAAGTATTTCATCGCCGTCACCCCAACGGATGGAATACGCGCCAGATCCTGCTCCCGTGCGATACTTTTTGGGTCGAAATGGACCTTATCGTAAATGAAACGGATTTCGGGGCAGTTTTCGTAATGGAATACTGCCATCTCTCGGCACGCATCGACCATCTGGGCAGTGCGTTCGTGTGTCCAATTGAGAGGGTTTTCAATTCGGCAAATTTTCTCGCTGTAAGGAAAGGAAGGTAGGCTCATAGCAAGTGATTCCTTTGATAATCTCGCTCCACGACTCCGTGAAGCTTTTTAGCAGTTTTTGAAAATACTTTTATTTCATCAAAATCAATATGGGTTGGACCCATCGACTGAAACCTGACACCCAATGAACGGGAAAGATGGTAAGGGATAAAACCCGCTACAAAGAACCCCTGTTCGGCCAAAAGGTCATAAACATGATCGAGTCCCGGTTCCTGAACGCTCAATTCAACAGCACCATACCGGTAACCGTTTCTTAGGAGCTCTTTCCATTCGTCCAATATGGAAGCAAGCGCGCGACGTCCTGGCTTCATCAGGTCAAATAAAACGGCATTCTGTCGCGGTTGGAACGATGTCTTATAATGGCCTTCGCGAGGAAGAGAGTTAATTCTCGGAGTGGGATTCCATGTCATACCGAAAGGCATTAGCAGAAAGCCCAACATTTCACCCAGACTTTCCGGTAAATGAATCTGCTTACCGAATGGGTTGAGACTGCCTGTGATGATGGAGTATAGAATGGAGTAGCGATCACTCACATGGGGATCACTGCCGATTCCTAGCCTGGATAGTTTGGCTTGGGTCTGACTGCCCTGACTTCCGACAAAAAGTGCGAGGTCGCATGCCCCTGCCCGACTGACCAATCGTTGACTAAAATCCAAATTGGTCACGCAATCAAAAACGCAATAGTCCATGGGAAGTTGGTGCAGCTTATCCATTGCGCGCCCAAAAAGCCGGCTGAAAAGGCCGTGCGATTTTATTCCGGGATGAACAATTCCAAAGCAGGGTTCATACACAAGAGGATTCTCATTGCTTTTCATCAGGCCCACGTGTCCTGCGAGCCTTCCATCAGGGAGCGCGGCTGCAATGGAAATGAGCTTCCCACTTTCCCACATGGCTCTGATTTTTTCTGGATAATAAATCGCTTCATTGATGTAGTTGTAGCCGTAAACAAAATAAAAGAGCTCAGTCAGTTTCTTTTCTTGGCCGCAAATGAGTTCACAAAGCTCAATGTTTTGCTCATCAAAACCATTGGTTTTTTCAGGCAGCCCAAGTTTTTCCACCGACCGTTGAGTTGCCATTGAACCCAAGTTCATTTCAATGACGAGTCTTTGACCGCTGGCACCGAGATTTTCGATAGAAAGGCGATCCATTTGCTGGGATGCTTCTTGCAAACGAGAAAGCGTAGAACCTTGTGTGAAAATGGGAACGCCTCGGTTAATCAGCTCGATAACAAGCCGACCATCTTCCTCAAAGACATCCAAGAGAATGGGAGAGTCTGATTCGCCCTCTCTGTTGCAATCCATAAGCTGGGTCAGAGCGGAGGTGAAGACTCCTCGTAGACCATTCAAGCGATCGACAGCGACCCCAAGGTTTTGCGCAAAAGAAATCGCAAAGTGAATAGACGGATCAATGAAGCTTTGATCCGGCGGTATTTGCATTTGTGCCTTATGTACCAGCATTTTTAGTCCCACCCATGTTTTCACCTAGTCCTAGAGCGCGTCGATCACCCGAATCAGTTTTCCTGTACGGGAATTTCTTGGCAGGCCTCCAGGAGGAACGAGTTCGATTTGCAAAGGCCAAATCGAATTCTTCGATACAAACTCTTTTATCATGGGACGATAGTCTAGGATCCGTTCTTCGAGCTCTTGACTTAAACGACCAAACTGATCAGCAGGGACTTCCGTTTCGACTCGGATGATGAGCTTGTCTCTTCCTTGTTCGCGTTGTTTTTCCATCTGGACGGAGCCCAGGCATCCCGCCGTTTTGCATATGACCTCTTGGACCGAGTTGTAGTCGATTGAATCATAGCCGATTCGTAACACATCATCTCCGCGGCCCAGAAGCTGAAAGAGCGGAGTAGTTCGCCCACAATCGCATGTGCGGCCGAGCCAATGCGCGCGGTCACCAATTCGATATCGGATAATAGGAGTTAATCGTCGTAAAAATGGAGTGGCGTAAAGCATACCTGTTTGTTCTGCCCGGCAAGGCTGGTTTGAGTTTTCCTCGAGTATCTCCAGGTATACTTGATCATCGTGAGCGTGGAAAACACCCGGTGGGCATTTCAGACATTGGTAACCTAAGTACCAGCTATCGACAGTTCCGTAGCCGGGAGCGAAGATTTGTCGAATTCCAAATTTAGATTCCAGTTCCTTGCGATCCGCTTCGTACAGGTGCTCACCTCCATAATAGATCTTTTCAATTTGAATCCCATCGAGGCCCAGTTCAGTCATCTGCCGCAGAGTATTCAAAACCACACTCGCTATTCCACTAAAACAATTAATCTGAAACAACCTTGTAACGGTATGGACAAACGAAGCTGGCGTATGATTTGAAAATGGGAAACTCGTACAACCGTATTGTTGAAGCATTCGGTTAATGTGCAAAAAGGTCATGTAAAGGCCGCCCACGGCCCACAGATTGGCCACTCGATCGGAGGGAATAAGTCCTACGGCAAAAAAGCCCCGTGCATTGGGATGTGCTAACGCTTCGAACTCCTCATCGCTAAAGAGAGTGGTTTTTGGCATGCCCGTTGTTCCGCCACTTTGAAAGACGGTAAAATCATGCCGATTACCTGCCACAAGAGCTTCACTTTGAGGAGGAAGCAACGGGCGCACTGCTTGGCAATCCAGAGTGGGAACGTTCGCCAGCGGATAGTCCGAGCGTGGTTCAAAGGCGTTCAAACGGTCTTTGTAAAAAGGAACCTGTTGGCGGGCAAACAGAATCGTTTGCTTGAGCAGCCTTCTCATTTGGTCCTGCCGATAGTCTTCCGGGCGAGATTCCCACGCGTCGTAAAAGCCGTTCACATCCTTTCTTTCAAAGAGAGTCATCCTATTTCTTCCCAAAAAACTTCGGACTTCCTAGCTTGTTGGCTTCTTTGTATTTTTTGATGGCTTGGGTGTTTGTGGCAAACGCCCGTCCCTCTGGGACGACATGCGGTACAAACCGGCCGTCTTCATCGTCGCGGTTTAAATCGGCCAATAAGTCGTCAAAATACCATTTCGTTGGATGAGCGGGAGTGCTACCGCTTCCCCCAAACAGGTATTGCTTATCGTTTATCAATACGCCCAGAAAATTGAAGGCATTAACCGGGTTGGGTGCGAAAACGCCAGTGAAAAATCTGCCAGCATCTTGTTCATTCTCAATTATGTAAAGGTTACTATCGTATTCGGGTGCCTGCTTAAATCCATCCCCCTCGCGTTTCGAAGGGTCGAACTTGATTTCAATGACTCGCTCTCCTGTTTCTGCTTCGGGCCGTGGGACAATCCGAAGATCGGGGACAACTATGGAAGCTGGAACAATATAAAAATAAATTTGTCCCCCGGGTACCACATAGTATTTTTTCACTTCGGCAATCCATTCTTTTACCGTGTAGGGGCGACCACCTTGCATAATGGGATCGATTGCAATCAGGCGGTCTTGCTCTGTGGAACTCGCCCTGCTTCTAGCCAAATACGTGACGTGGAAACGCCACTCTCCCATTTCACCGATAGCAAAAAGTTTTCGCCCAGCTTGCTCTGCCAGTCCCAGCCTGCGCGCAAGTAAATGAGCCGTCATTGCGCGGCCAAAGCAGTAGCCGATCTGTTTTGTGGGATCATATTCAGGAAGTCGAGCTTCGATAGCGACAGGATGTCGGTCAGTGAAAAGCCAGAGATCTTCAAGCTGTCTTTTTCCAAAACCATCCGGAAATTTTTGTTTTGTTTGTTCCGCTTTTTCTAGAATCTGTGAATAGGTATCATGAAGAACGGCATCGCTTGGAATGTTCGCTGTTCCAACTGAACTGACCAAAAATGCGATTATTAAAAGTGCTCTTAGCATTGGCCCCCTCCCTCGATAGGACGTCACAAAACTCGCACTTAGATACGCCTATTGATACGTGGTGTCAAGATGGCCACTTAATGAGATGAAGCTAGAGATAAAAAGAGCCGAAGAGATAATGAAGATAGCCAAAAAAATAAGGGTCAAAGCTTTGGAAAATTCAACTGGTAACGATAACTTACCTAAGGCACAGTGGCGGAAGCTAACCGTGGCGAAGCTCTATTTCTTGATGAGCTTACTTTTTATGGTGAGTTCTGTGCTTTTTGTCTGGTTCATCGAGCGGCAGACAAGCACGTTAGTGCAGGTATTGGAGGCTGAACAACTGTGGCTTGCTACCACTGAGCGACTCGAAATGGCGGTTGCTCCATCGCCGAAGCAAAGTGACAATTTGATGCTTCTTCAAAAACTCCATCAAAATCACCGAAACACGATTGCTGTTCAGAGCGCAAGTGTTAGTCGGCTGAGTCGCTTGGGCGTTCGTGTTTCTTGGGTAGCCGTTCTAATGATTGTTCTGCTGTGGGTTTTTGGGCTTCGGGTTGCCTCTCTTCAAACTCAGTCCGAACAGCAGCGTATTCAAATGCTGAAGGCTTCGAGACTGTCCGCATTGGGAAAAATGGCTGGGGAGATTGCACACGAGATTAATAACCCTTTGAATTTCATACAAGGATATGCCGAGACTATCGATAGTCTTGTTTCGAAACAACCGATTGCCGTTGAGAAGATCAAAAAATCTGTAACAATCATTCAGCAAACAGTGAACCGAGTTGCTGAGATCATAAAAGGACTTAGAAAGCTCTCACGAAATGCGACAGACGATCCTTTTGCACTCGTCCCGGTACAAAAAATTGTTCTCGATATCATTGATCTTTGCCAGCAAAAAGTAAAAAAGATGAACATCGATTTAATTGCACAGACCTCAGCTGAGCACGCCTCAATTCTTTGCCGTGAAGTACAAATCGGACAGGTTCTGCTCAATCTCATCGGTAATTCTGCAGATGCGATTGCCAAGCAGGAAGAAAAGTGGATTCGCATTGCCATTGATGAGAAGGATTCTCATGTGGAAATTTCGGTTACTGACAGCGGACCAGGAATACCCAGAGAGATTCGGGCTCGTATGCTGACTCCTTTTTTCACGACCAAGCCGGCTGGCGAGGGCACTGGGCTTGGCCTGAGTATTTCAAAAGAGATTGTGGAATTACATGGCGGGATGTTGAAGCTGGATGAATCGTGTAAGAACACACGGTTTGTCATTACGTTACCCAAGAAGCACGGTGAAATTGCATTGGCGGCTTGATAATGAAAGTACTAAAACCTGTCCTAATCTGTGACGACGAAGTACACAACCGCGATTTGTTTTCTCAAGCTTTCGAGCTGACCGAGGAGTTTTCAGCTTCCATTGCAGAAGATGGTGCGCGCGCACTGACAAAAGCGAATAAGGAGAAATACGATCTGATCTGCACGGATTTTCGAATGCCGAAGCTGAATGGCGCGCAGTTGATAACGGGCATTCACAAAACCGAACTCAATCGTATTACACCGATCATTGTCATCACGGGTTATATTGAAGAGGCAAAAGCGGAATGCACGAGTGCTGGGGTGTTACAAAATGTCATCTTTCTCGCAAAACCTCTTTCTCCCGGCAAGCTGGTGCATCAAGCACAATCGATTTTGTGCGCCCCCGTTCAACGGCCCGCGCGTCCTGCAACCGGACTAGGTGAATTGATTGTTGCGTTTGTCCAATCAGCTACAGAAACAATTACCATGATGGGGCAGGCTAACGACATCCGTCATACAAATCCTTTCCGGGTGAACCCTTCTCAGAGGTTAGGCGTAGATATCAGCGGGGTGATTAGCATCCTGTCTCCCGAGCTTTCTGGCACCTTATCACTGTGTTTTCCCAGCGGTACTTTTTTAAAGATTGTGGCAAAAATGCTTGCAGAAGAATTTTCGGAAATAACCGCTGACAACGCGGATGCAGTCGCCGAGCTTTGCAACATCATCTATGGAAATGTAAAAAAAGTTTTGGATGAAAAGGGTTTTGAATTTGCCCAGACACTGCCGGCTGTAGTGCGTGGTGAGAATGCTCGTCTTTTTGGTACAGGAGAAGTTCCCGCGATTGCAGTGCCGTTTGAGTGCGATTTGGGTCCTTTTTTTGTTATTTTGTGCCTTAAACCCCATCTTCCTTCCGCAAAACATCAAAGTCCCTAGTACCTTGTCAGGATTGAAATTACGTGTTGG
>JACQOU010000054.1 GCA_016207775.1 Deltaproteobacteria bacterium | reverse complement strand
CTGCTAAAGTGTCTTTTGAAAGCTTCTGGCTTATTCCACCCGCAGTGACAACCACCTTATGGTGTGGCGGAGGGAATATTTTTTTTGCCTCGACATCCAAGTCGAAATGACGAGCGCCATGAATTCCAAGTTTTGATTCTATGAAAACGATATCCTTTTCGCGTACCAGAACAAAATCTATTTCATTTTTTTCTTTCGTCCGCCATGTGAAAAGGTGCCATGGTTTGAGGAAATTAAAAATACATTTTTGAATTTCCGAGAAAACAAGGGTTTCAAATAGGGCGCCTGCGTGGGGCGAATTCCAAAGCGGCTCTTCGTCCAAGTGACCCTGGAGTCGTGCGCAAAGTCCCGTATCACAGAAAAAAAGTTTCCGCATTTTTATGATTCGCTTACTGAGGTTCGATGAATAGGTTGGGAGTAACTGGATAATGAGATTACGCTCTAATATTCCAATCCAACTTTGGACCGTTTTTTGGTCAATGCCTGCTGCTGCGCTTACTTCACTCGCATTCAGAAACTGCGCAGTGCGCGCAGCGAGCAACCGCAGAACGGTGTTAAAGGCACTGAGTTTTTCAATTCCACCCGATACGGCAAGATCCCTCTCAACAAAAGTAATCAGATAATCGTTAAGATAGTTTTGAAACTTGAGTTCTTCTCGAACATATAATTCGGGAAGTCCGCCACGGATAAGAATAGTCTTAAGGCCAAGGGACGGAAACGCTCTGCGTATCTCCCGAACGGAAAGGCCAAGAAGATAATATAAGTGTGAGCGTCCTGAAAGAGATTCGCCAACGTTCTTATCAAGCAGCGTGCGATTAGAACCGGTAATATAAAATAGTGGTGGCTTCACAAGCTGCTCAGAACGTCTTCTTGCGCGCCGATAATTATCGATTCTTAACTTGACCTCGGGAAACAAGTTGGGAGCGTATTGAGCCTCATCCAGAAGGCAGGGAAGCTTGGTACCATCTAGAACAAGCGCGGGATCTTTTTGTGCTCTTTCCCGTAATCCGAAATCATCAAAAATCAGGTGTGACGCTGGCTCCAACTGTTCCAGCAACGTCGACTTGCCCACCTGCCTGGGACCGAGAAGCATCACGGATTCAAGCTGTATTGAAGCCCTTAAAGTATCAAGAAAGTCTCGTAATATCATTCTGATGGCTATTATGGATTCTAAATCCAATACAGTCAAGACCGAGATCGTCTTCAGGAACTGGCTGCGTTCGTTTGGTGCAGTTGTTTATCGAATCAAGTTCTTAGACTTGAATGCTGCCAGTGCCATAATTATTAAAAAGTTCCGAAAAAATGGAGACCATCAGAACCCGGGCGCACACCGTCAATCGCTGTTTTTTCAATGAGAAAATTTCGAAAATCCAATGTATACTTTGTAATAATGGCATGTAGGTGTTTTGGCTGCTAGAAGGCTTTTTTTGAAACAATAAAAAGAGGTCAAATCATGAATGGATTTCCCGTATCTTTTTTGGTACTGGTTGTTGCCACAAGCATAGCTCTTGGTGCTGGCCCTGGCGTGAAGCCGGCGGAGCGCGCAAAGGAAAAAGATAAGCGCGTTGAGGAAAAAACTCCACGTACCACTGAGGATCTGAAAAAGGAAGCTGAACGTGAACGGGAAGAGGCTGACCGTCGACGGACTCAACCCGGGCCTGTTGGTGATGCGGGGGCAGCTAAGGGTGGTGTGCGCACGCCACTCAATCCCAGCGAGTCAAAAGCAAAGCCGAAACACGAGGAACGTGGAAAATCCGAAACGTTGAGTGAGTTAGGTGGGCGACCCAGTCGATATGGTGGCCGGCCAGAGGCAATGCCTAGGATTAACGATATTGCAATGCTGGAACGTCGTACTCGTGAAAGATTAAGTCCAGAGATAGCTGACAAGATAGTGGAAGCGCAAAAGGCGTTGCTAAATGAGATCAAAGCCAATCCACGGGCAGTCGAAGGTTTTTTTGCACGAGAAGAGGCCTTTCTTGATTCGATTGGTAAGGATGGGAAACCCAGCGACAGAGCTGCTCGAGCACTTGAGAGATGGTTAGCAGATCATACTACCGGTAATATGGATCAAGGAAAGCTTGAACGCATGATTGCGCTGCTGTGTCCATCGAAGTGTGGAACCCCCGGAACGGCGCTTTCGTGTCGTCGACTTAGTAGGTTTAAGCTCGCGCTGGCTACGCTGGGTGGTGCATTGACAGCTGTGGCTGTTGAAAAAGCGTATGATGCCTTCAACCAAACTGATGCGACCGACAAAGACAGCGTCACTGTTTCCACTGGGCTAACCGAGCCAAAAACTATAAACGTAGCGGATTTGACAAAGCCCGTACCCGAGGAAGAAGTAACCATACCCAGGAAAACCAGCGGCCAGTAAATTCTGTATCGAAACGCTGCAGAGTTAATGCTAAACGGAGCGAAAGTTTTCACAACTGGCGCGTGTGTGTTCATCACCCACCCCTGATGTAAACATTCTATACACTATTCCTGTTTCCGTCGTTGCTTCCGTTGGTGGATTTTCTTGTATTTCCAAATGCTTTTATGTGCTGCCGACCCGTTCTTCTACGGTACAATTGTTGCAATATTTTTGAGGCAGGAGCCACTCTTTGCATACAGGTTCGGTATCATTAAGGATCATCATTCCACTGTTTGTGTTTTCCGTAGTAGTCGGCGCCAGAACCCCTGAACATGGCGCTACAGATCGGATGGGCCGTTTAGACGCAACCACCGATTGTGCACATACGCGCTTTACTGAAACACACGGTACATTCACCTTGTACGAAGCCAGCCAGATGTACAAGGCAAAAGAACACAACGAATTCCGTTCCTCCGCCGATAAACCGATTCCAGGTCGTACTCCATACCCTTTGATCGCAGCCAGAGAAGATTACCGATCTGAAACTGTATACCCTTCGGTTGGGTATGGGAGGGGCAGTCCCTATAAGGTTGCCGTCGTCGCTGGATGGCGCTATCGGGCGCCCGATGATTCGGTTTTCCGCTTGGCACTTGCTCACGCAATGCTTTGCGAAGGCGTAGCAAAAGATTCTAGTTTTGGTACGGCAATGCGCAGTTGGCTCACTAACCACGACATGTTCAGAATGTATTTGTCAAAAAACGGTGAGAAAGAAGATGGTGAGCCTGACTCACAAGATATCGCCAAGATTAATCTTATGACGTCGCTCTTTGATCTGTTCAAGAAGGAAGTTGCAAGCAATAACCCTCTTATACGGGGATTTTTGAAAGAAGTTTTTAATCAGATTCGAGTGACCGAACTTCACGTTTTGAATGGAGAGCCTTTGTCTTTTACCTATGGGTTCAAGGATCAAGTTGAATTGTTACGAAAGCTATTGGCAAAGGCCGATCGCACAAAAGAAGAAAAAGAGTTTGTTGATTTCTTCAAAGAGTTTTCAAAAGAGCCTCGGTTCAGTTATTTGATGCACCCCTTGATTGCATCCTACGCGCAGTCCGCCATAAACACTGGCGTTCTCGCATCCGACAATCGCGCTATGAATAAGGATCAGTTGAATGATATTGAACGGCAACTGCAAAGGGTTCTTGGAACTCCTGTCAACTTCGACTGGATCAAACACCCTTCATTGGCGGCAGGCGCCATTAAAGGTGGTAACAACTCTGCTGACAGTGCATCATGCAAAGATGCCATCTGCCAAATTCTACAGCCAAGAGCCATCGGTCAGGTAGACTTTCAGATCCCTGATCATAACAGACAGATAACCGCGGCTTTGGAAGGTTTCGCTCAGGGGCTTTCGAAATTATCTGACGATGAGAAACGTCGCCGTATCCAGAAGATGCAGGACGAGCTGTTAGTAGTACTCAATAGTTATGATGGCCTCAAGCAAGCGCCCTCTCCGGAGTTTCACGGGCTTAGACAAACAATCCTTCACGGCATTTCTTTATTAAAGCCTCCCCAAAGCGATGCGTCGCTTACCGGAACTATTGATCGGCTGAGCCTAAATAATCCGGACCAGCTTCGAGAAGACAGGGATCGCCTCGCACAGATAGCTCACCGTGCTGGTGCACAATACGAACCCGAAGCACTCACTCAGGTGTTTCACTACGATCCCGTTCTGAAGGGGATTATTGAT
>JACQOU010000053.1 GCA_016207775.1 Deltaproteobacteria bacterium | reverse complement strand
GCAGCTGCCCAACACTCCCCCTACGCAAGTCATCTCAATCCGATTACCCTCTTCGCTCTTGAATGAAATCAAAGCACTTGGGTCGGAACGAGATATCCCCTATCATGCGCTCATCAAACTTTTTCTTTCGCAATCAATCGCCGAAATCAAAAAGAAATCAGCTTGAATGATTTTTCTGCATGAATAAAGAATCGCTGGCCCATCGGACATTTTTTCCTTAAGCGAAGAAGTAGCCTTTAGTGGCTGGCGGGAAGCCACTACATACTCATTCCGCCGTCCACTACAATCACCTGGCCTGTCATGTAGGAGCTTAACGGAGAAGCGAGATAGACAGCGGCTTGAGCGATTTCTTCTGGTTTTCCTACGCGTCGTAATGGAATGGCCTGGAGGATTTTTTCCTTCTGCTCCCCGGTGAGTTCAGCGGTCATGTCGGTTTCAATGTAGCCCGGTGCAATGGCATTGACGCGGATACTGCGGGTCGCAAACTCCTTCGCCATGGAGCGGGTGAGGCCTAAGAGACCGGCCTTGGCTGCACTGTAGGCCGCTTGTCCTGCATTGCCTCCAATGCCGACCACGGAACTCATGAGTATGATGGAGCCTTTTCGCTCCTTCATCATTCCTTTAAGGACTGCTTGGGAAACAAAAAACGCGCCACGCAGATTCGTTTGAATCACATCATCCCAATCGGCGGGTGAGTAACGTAACATCAGGCCGTCTCGCGTAATTCCCGCATTGTTCACCAAAATTGAAATTTTCCTGCTTTTCGCATAGCCATCGATCGCAGCCTGCACTTCATCTGGTTTTGCCACATCAAAGCGAAGCAACTCGGCACGCCCGCCGTTTGCAGAAATTTCATTGCATACCTGTTCGGCTTTCTCCTGATTTCGAACGTAATTCACAATGACTTCTGCACCCTCCCTGGCAAGAGCGACGGCGACTGCTTTTCCAATGCCGCGCGAAGCTCCCGTAACGAGCGCAATCTCACCTTCTAAAGTCATGGGTCCTCCCTTCCTGTGATCACCTTACCCGCTAGCTTAAAGTCCTCAATGTTGTCCACGTTACACGTTTTACAATCATCCAGAATCCTTTTAACCAGGCCGCTGAGTACGCGTCCCGGTGCTGGCTCGATAAAGACGGAGGCTAGCTTGCTTAAAGAGTTCACGCAAGCGGTCCACAGGACAGGATGGTCTATTTGTTGTTTCAATAAAGGTAATTCGGCTGAACTGCGCACAGTCCCGTCGACATTAAAGGCAATCGGGAAGCAGGGTTTTTTCCATTGGACGGCCGTAAGATAGGGTTCAAAACCTTCCGCTACTTTTTTCATCAGCGGACAATGGAAGGGAGCGCTTACTTTCAATGGGATTACTTTGCGCGCATAGAATGTGGGATTGCTTTTATCCGCTGCAAGTTTTTCGGCACGTTCCACGGCAGTAGTATGCCCGGCAATAACGACCTGGTTAGGGGCATTGTAATTGGCGGGTACCACGAGCGAGTTTTCATCGTGAGTAGCTGCCGCACAAAGGCTCTTAACAGCCTCATCGGCAAGGCCAATCACCGCGGCCATTTTTCCTTGGCCTTCCGGGACCGCATCTTGCATAAGTTCGCCGCGTCTTCGGACCAGCCGAACCGCATCAGAAAGTTGTATGGCACCGGCTGCAAGTAACGCTGTATATTCTCCCAAACTGTGCCCTGCGCCTGCCGCGGGTTGAAAGCCAAACTCTTCCTTTAAGGAAGAGTAACAGGCAAATGACGTGACTAAAATACAGGGTTGTGCGTTGAAGGTGAGCTGGAGCGTGCTTTCAGGTCCCTCCAAGCAGAGTTCAAGAAGGTCCAATTTGATTGCTTCGGAAGCCTCTTCGAAAATTTGACGGGTCCTTGGAAAGTTATCCTTAAGCCAACCGGCCATACCGACGTATTGGGAACCCTGACCAGGAAAAATTGCCAAAGTCATCATCGTCATTGTCCTTTATAGTCGAATGAGGGCTGAAGCCCACGTGAGGCCTCCACCAAAAGTGGCCATCAAAATCAAATCGCCCTGTTTTACAGTGCCTGACCGCCACGCTTCATCCAAGCTTACCGGGAGTGTGGCTGCCGACGTATTTCCGTATTTCTGTACGTTAAGCCAAAGCTTGCGTTTGTCGATATTTAAACTTTCCGCGCAACTGTCAATGATTCGAAGATTCGCCTGATGGAAAATGAAAAGGTCGATGTCATCCTTGGATATCTTATGTGCCTGCATAATTTTCTTTGAAGCGTCCACCATATTCCGTACAGCAACCTTAAAAACTTCATTGCCTCTCATCTTGATTTTATGCATGTGCAACTGATACTCGGGGCGGTAGGGTGGAACCTTTCCAAAGCCGTGAGGGATGCACAAAAGTTCCCCCAAGCGACCGTCCGAAAAAATCCTTGTGTCAATCACCCGATGATCCGGATCTTCTGTGCGCTCGAAAACAACCGCGCCAGCAGCGTCACCGAAAAGCACGGCGGTGCTGCGGTCCCGCCAATCAACCAGCGTCGAAAGCGTTTCGACACCGATTACAAGAGCCGTTCGGATGGTTCCCAAGCGCATGTACTGATCGATAATCGACATGCCGTAAGCAAAACCAGAGCAGGCTGCCTGCAAGTCAAAACTGAAAGCGCGAGAAGCTCCTAACACGGCTTGAAGCTGGTTTGCCGTATTCGGCATCACCGTGTCAGGGGTTATGGTTCCGACGATAATGGCATCCAAATCGCTGCCCTTCCTGCCAGCCATTTCCAGCGCTTGTTCGGCTGCTTGCCGGGCCATCGTAAAAGAGGTTTCCCCCTTTTCCGGATTCGCGATTCTTCGTGTTTCGATGCCTGTACGGGTTCGTATCCATTCATCAGAGGTGTCGAGAAAAGTCTCTAGTTCAGCATTGTGCATAACCCGCGATGGCAACCCCGAGCCTGTTCCGATAATTTTCGTCCCAAAACTCATGAACGGTCACCCCGCTCCGAGTTTTGGTGGAACTCGAGATACGCGGCTATTTTGGCCATAAAGTCCTGTTCTACCCCTCGTTTGGCAGTCAGAATACCATTTCGCATTGCAATTTTTGTCGAACTCCCATGACTGATTAATACCATTCCGTTTATGCCAAGTAAGGGTGCCGCTCCATAAGGTTGATAGTCAAATTTTTTTCTGAAGTTACGAAACAGTCGGTAAAGAAGAGCAACTCCCAACCACCCTAAAATATCTTTCTTGATTGCCTTTCGAAACCACTGGAAACAAGTGTCCGCAAATCCTTCTGCGGATTTTAATAAAACATTGCCAACAAATCCATCGCACACGATCACATCCGCAGTTCCCCGAAAAAGATCAAACCCTTCGACGTAGCCCATATAATTGAGGTCAGTGCGAGCCCGGAGCAGCGCGTCTGTTTCTCGGGTTAGCTCTGTGCCCTTGTGGCTTTCAGACGCATTTGAGAGAAGGCCGATTCGGGGTTTCTTGATCCCTTCAATTACCTCAGCGTAGATGTGACCCATTTGAGCAAAATCCACGAGGTGCCGGGGGCGGCTATCCACATTTGCTCCCACATCGAGAACAATGGAGAAACCCTCAGCCGTCGGTAATTTTATGAGAATGGCCGGGCGTTCAACTCCCGCAAGACGGCTCAACACTTTGAGCGCAATAGCCATTACTGCCCCGCTATTGCCCGCAGATATAAATGCGTGAGCTTTTCCTGCGCTCACGAGTTCAAGGCCTACATGAATACTCGAGCCTTTTTTTTTCCGAATGGCTGCGCTCGCATGGTCGTCCATTGAAATGATTTCATCGGCGTGAACAATTTCCAGCCGGGATGTCTTGCTCTTGCCTAATTCTCTCTGTATTTCTTCCGTTTGCCCTACGAGCAGTACTCGAAGATTTTCCTCCTCTTCGAGCGCCAGCAAGGCCCCCTGGATGTTCGTGTTAGGGGCATGGTCCCCCCCCATCGCATCGACCGCTATTATGATAGGCTCGTTACCCACTTTGTATGTTTAGGAAAGCCTTCTGAAAAGGTACATCCTTCCTTTTCAGAAGGCTCTGAAAAGGAAGGATGTACCTTTTCAGAAACTTTTTAATCCTCGGCGACAGCTGCAATTCGTTTGCCGCGATAACGGTGACAGTTTGGGCAGACTCTATGCGGCAGTGTCGGCTCCCCGCAGTCACTGCATGGGATGAGATTGGTTTTTCCTAATGCGTGATGTGCTCGCCGCATCTTTTTCTTCATGGATGATTTTCGTTTTTTGGGTACTCCCACAGTTTCCTCCTAACGGGCTTTGAATCCATTTATTTGCGCAAACGGAGTGGATTGCGCTGGATTCTTACAGCCGCATTGCTCGCGGTTTAAGTTCTTTCCGCATTGCTGGCACACACCCTTGCAGTCCATTTTACAAAGGGAATGATAAGGCATGCTCAAATAAAACTGTTCTTCCAGGATCGGCTCGAAATCAATTTCATTCCCTTCAAAGAAGATTCTATCCGGCTCCTTGCTTTTATCCGAGGGTTCGTAAGGATGGCTGGTTTTGGATTTGAGATGTGCAAGCGCCACTTCGAACGGGTGGGTCGTAGCAAAAGGGAAGCTTTCGGCACACCGATCGCAGGTCATCTCGATACTGTATGCAACCGTTCCTTTGAGATAGTAATCGGGCTCAAGCTTGGTGAGGGTAATGTGAGCGGTAAGATCAGAGCGAAAGACATAACCGGCTTTTGCTATCTTCTGCATGAGATTACACAGGGAACTTTGGCTCTGGCTGCTCAAATCGAATTTGTTTTCTCCCTCTTGTAATTGCGTTATTGGAACCTTCATTTTGGCATCCCTGCTCATTTCGGCATTCCTGCTCAAAAAGCTGAATAGAGGATAATCACCTGATTCAACCTACTTAATCAAGTCGAAAAACTCTTTTCGTGTACTGGCTGTTCGGAAGTGTCCGAGAAGGCTGCTGGTCAAAGCATAGGAATTCTGTTTTTCCACTCCCCTCATCATCATACATAGATGATAAGCTTCCACAACCACCCCCACGCCAAATGGATTAAGATGTTCCATTAAACATTCCGAAATCTGGCTGGTTAACCGTTCCTGCACCTGGAGGCGCCTGGCAAAAACTTCCACGATACGCGGAATCTTTGAAAGTCCCACAATGCGGCCTCGGGGCAGGTAGCCCACGTGGCACTTACCGAAAAAGGGGAGCAGATGGTGCTCACACAGGCTGTAAACTTCAATATTCTTCACTACCACCATTTCAGAATAGGGGACTTCAAAGGTCGCACCGTTGATAACCGCTTTAGCCGATTTGTTGTATCCGCTTGTGAGCGAAGAAAGGGATTTCAGGAACCGCTCGGGCGTCTTTTTTAGTCCTTCACGATTAGGATCCTCGCCGAGCGCCTCCAGAATACTCTGAATATACGTTACAAGCTTCTCGTTATTGCTAGTAAGAGTATCCGGGTTCATCGTTTGTCCGAGGGAATGGGAGTACTATTACCAGTACCAGGTCCCCAATATTCCACCCAACTTCTTGGCGTGCTTGCAAGACGGATTTTATGCAAAGCGAATGGCATGGTTGCAATCGCCTTGTCGATGAGGTTCCAAATGACGAACGCCAGGTTTTCAGAAGTTGGAATGATACCCGACATTGCTTCGACATCTTGGTTGAGGTTGTGATGGTCCATCGGCGTTTCCACCACTTCCTTCAATAGCCGCTTCATTTCATTAAAGTGGACCAGCATACCGGTTTGGTCGCTGGGTGAACCTCTAAATGTTACTTCCAACACGTAGTTGTGGCCGTGTCCGTGTTGATTGGCACACTTGCCGTATACGTCCCAGTTTTCGCTTTCTGACAGGTCTTCGCAATAAAGGCGATGTGCAGCCGCAAATTCGACCTGCCGAGTGATATAGATACAGCGCTCTTCCTTATTCATAGTCACGCCTCCTTTTAGTAAAAGCCGGGATGCTTTTCAAGCGCGACAAGGATAGGGAGGGGTGTTCGACGGTGACAAAGAAGGGCCCAGAGGCACCCCGGGGGGTAGAATCGATTCATACAGTGTGCATCTAGCAAGAATCATTGGGTTTAACCAGGAATCTCTTCGGGTCATGTCAGAATGCTATACACAAACGCTTGCTAAGCGATAGAGCTAAGAACACCAGTAAGCCAAGAAGATTGTAATGTATTCGCAGTGGCAACATGAGTAGCAGCATTTCTGGCATAGTGCTTGCTCAATTAAGTCACGAGTGAGCTTCTTACGATCGGTGCCCACTTAAGGTGTGGCTCGCAGATTATAAGAAGGGTAGGCAGCATTTATTTTGATCTGCCATCGCTCAAGTGAAAGCAGAAGTTGAAGTGGATTTTGTAGAAGCTAAAGGAGAGGCGGAAATGAAGAGCGCAAGAGTTGAAGCGAGATTGCGGTTCTCCCTAGTGGGCTGGGTCGCCCTTGTCACGGTCCTAATCTTAAGTGGCACTTGGTCCCATGCGGCACCTGGAGATTCAGAAACGGGGCTTTATCTCATTAAGGAGAAGAAAGCGGTTAGCCATCTTGTCAATGATGAAGCTTACAAGAAGGCGCGTGGGCACTTGGAAAAGCAGCCACGCGATTATCGCAATTATCATGAGTTCATCAAAGCGTTGGTCGCTAATCCCGTTCATCTTCTGGAGGCCATGGTATATGCCTACCAGGAAGAAAAGCGATTGGGAGGATTGGAAGGCGACAAAAAAGCGGAGCAATTTGCCGAGCAGCTCAAGAGCGCTTTTGCTACTTTGATTTTCTCGCCTGAGGAAGTGAAGAAATTCAGCGATTTTAACACCGAAGTAGTGAAAGACAAGATCAGAGACTTAACCGAGAAGTTGTTTGGCCTGAGTGAAATCAAGACTGAACACGCTAACAAGATTAGGGCTAACAACACAGTAGTGGAAAAGCTTTTGAAAGACAGACCGGATGTTCTTGCCATTTTAGGATTGACGAAAGAGCGGGTTAATCCACCTCAGCAGGTATCCCCACCGCCGCTAACCGGTGAAAAGGATGACAAGAAGGACGATCCCCGATTTGCAGAGTTTGTCGATACAATGCAGGCGCAATGTCGCGCTACGGTTGATCAATTCAACAAGGCGTTTGGTGGCATAAGTGATGCCATTCAAAACCTGGGCAAGTATATGGAAGATGCCAACAGGGCATGGTGGGCAAAAATTGCGGAACAGAAGCCCGAGAATGTGAAACCTCCGAAGGAAGAGGATAGTTTAAGCAAGATGTGGGACATGTTAAAAGACCTGTTCCCAAAGCAGAAAGAGCAGCCGGCCGAAGTGGCTGCTGCCACTCCTAGTAAGTCGTCACCAAGCCCGGCGAGCACTGGCGAAGAAGACAGCGATGACAATAAGCCAACGCCCGCTCCGCGGCAACCGCAGCCAAACTTTACGCCATTTGAACCGTCGGCAGTGACTTCCAATATCTCTGAAGTCAAAGAAAACGGAGATGTGCCGCCAGCCAACTTTGGGCATGATGAGCTTTACAATGCGAGAAAAACAATTGCTGAGAATGAACCAATGAAAAGCTCTATCAATAACGGGATGTTTGGTTCCAACAGCATCCTAGGCATGCTGGGAACGATGGGAAGTTCATTGGGTGGTGCGTTCGGCTCGATGTTATCGACGAACCCAGCTACGAAGATTATCGAACTGACTGGCAACCTCGGAAAGGTTTCAGCAGGACTTGCTCGAATCGCTCAAAGCACAAGCCTTCTGGAGGAGACAAAGTCAGAGCTTCAGGGAAAATTGGATGCTCTGAAGACGGCTCTTAAAGATAAGGGAGTGGTTTCTCAAGAGGCCTTAGATGAAGAGCTACGTCTGAAAGACGAAGTGCAAAAGCGCGAGCGTGCTTTTGAGAATTCTAAGGGTCAGCTTGCTCAGCAGGATCCCAATGGGCAGCAGGCTGCTTCGCTTCAGCAGAACATTGAACAGGCGAAAGACCAACTGAAGAAGGTCAGCGCCGCTATCAATAAAGTAGTCGATCGAGTGGCAAAGGTCGTTGCACCTGGATTAGAAAAACAAATGAAAGATATTAATGCAAGGCTTGCCGACCTTCGACGTCAGAAGGGTGAATTCGACGAGCTAGAAACAACGCAAAAGACACAATTGGCTACTACGATAAAAGACTTTAAGACCCAGCAAGAGCAGCAGGCGATGCAGATGGCTTCCGCCTTCCAGTCTCGAGGCATTCAGCCCAAGAATGGAATCGGAATTATGTCCGGCCAGTCAAGTGCAATGCCTGGTGTGAATTCAATGGCTGGTAGCCCGATGGGAATGGGCGGAATGTCGCCTCAGAGAGGGCCTCTGCTCAATGCCGTTCAAAGCGGTGCCCTGGGCGGTTAATGTAGCAAACTTTTTAAGTTGAAAAGCTTAGGCTCACAGAGACTCTTCGCGGGCGAAGAGTCAGGTGAAACACGAGGGAAAAACAAAGAGCGGATGCGGAAAGTGGAGTTGGGTTCTCGGGTGTTGAGTGGAGTGGAAGTGGTCTTGACGGGAACCAAAAATTTTCCTCGGGTTACCTAAGACAGTAGCAAAATTAGTGGCTTACGCTGGCGTCCCTATGACTCATCGGGTTAATCCGGTATAATCAAAAGTGAGACACAAGGCGGAGGCCAAATGCGTAGGGATAAGAAAAAAAAGTCCCTTGTTGCCTCACCCGAGAAGAAGCCCCCAAGCTACGAGCCTGTTCATATCAGACTTTGCCATTTCTGTTTTTTCTTAAATGAAAATGAATCGGAACTTGCCATAGAAAAGTGCAAGCGTTGTGGTCACCATCTTACGTTGGATTCGCTTGTTGAACGTTTGAGGCAGGATGTAGACGAAAGCGAACTGGAGCGTGAAGAAAAATGGTTAGAGGACGGCGATGAAGAGACTGAGCTCGGCGAATATGATGAGGAAAACGAAACGGGGCACAGAGAAGAAAATCCGGGCCTTACCGGGCTTGTGGTTGTGTGGTGACGTTAATCTTTTCTAGCCAAGAAAATCAGTCCACTCAAACATGCGCTGATTATCAGGCAAATTTTCCATGGAACAATAAATCCGCTATCTCCTGCTTCGAAAATCAGCGTACCGTCATCAGCCAGGCAGTACGTGTTCAAACAGTTCAAACACAAAGCCAACATAAGAATAAGGCGGTCTTTCATCGGCTTGCTCTCCGTTGCCATCAGATATTGCAAGCTCCATTCCAGCCGGTGTTGTGCGAGACTTGGTGTATTCCTTCGGTATTTAAACGAACACAATCTAGCCAGTTGGCAGCCTCTCTATCTTTTTTCCCCTTCTCCCTCAGATTTATGCATCTAACTGATGACTCGTTGGGATGTAGCGGGAGAATTGAGAACCCGCAAACCTGCATGATTTTTAACCTGAAATAAGTCATATTTCGGTAGCCAAGAGCCCTTCTTTTGAGGACTTAATAGCCTGTTCGGATAGTCCATGTCCTGAAAGATGCATCATCTTATGGTGTGAGGCACATAGGGTAATGATGTTCTCAAGCTGATGG
>JACQOU010000075.1 GCA_016207775.1 Deltaproteobacteria bacterium | reverse complement strand
GACATAGGGTTTTAAGGGTCCCCCGAAATGTTCAGGTGCGAAATATTCGGGTTGCCAACCCAGTACGTTACTGATTCGCGATCTATCGCTTGAAAGTGTCGCCTTTTTTGACTGGGTTATGGTTTCAAGTTCCTTTACGGTTTTGAGCCAGATTGCCTTGTGAAAAACTCCGATGACAGATGGCTCGCCACTGTCTAAACCGATAATCGTCGGCCCGCCTTGAAGTTCAGGATCGGTTCCTGCACAATCGGCAATCATGCCGTTTTCGAAACCAAAAGCGTATTGCTTTCCGGTGCGATCGCGATCAGTGAACGTCCGGTTTCTTTCTTTAGAGCCAAGGGTAGGGTTAATGGGCTCGCAATCCGTAGCAATGGCCATGTAGCCTCTTTTCACATAACCAAACACCGCAAGCCGTGCGGTGCTGCTGACGATGTCATTCGGAATGGCCCTTACGGGTAAAGTATGCCTGCTTGCTCGAGTAACTTCGATTACCGCAACATCGGCATCGGGTTCAGATACGGGAATGCTTTTACATTGTGCTGTGATCCCTTTCGCTTGGGGAGGCCGGTTAAAATAAAACCCTTGTTTGAGAAGAGTTTTAATTTGAAGTTCGTCGCACTTCAGGCCGGCCAAAGCCAATGAACTCGTTAGCACCTTGTTTGGAGCGATAAACACGCCGGATGAAACTAAGTCCCCATCCTCCGTTTCAATCAGAGCTACTGAGCTGATAGCCGCTGACAACTTCGGGTTGTCAGCGGCCAGCTCGGTTGCATCTCCTATCCAATACTGTCCCGCTGAAAAAACTTGCAGCGGAAAAAAAAGCACAATGGCAAGAATGATCACTGATCGAGGTGCCATGGCTAATTAGGATCCAGCGCCGGCTTTAAGCGGACGACGCTCTGGTTGCTGTTCATCATTCTTTTGTCGAACCGGGGGTACCACCCGACGTGCTGGTGCTTGGATCATCTTGGGCTCATTTCTTGCTGTACTCTTCATGATCAACGGTTCGTTGTCGATAAAATGCCAAGCATAGAATTTTCCGTGGGGGTCCCTATGCTCGGTCCGAACAAGTCCCGTCACCTTTACTATGCGGTCCTTTTTCTCTTGCGTTTTCTGAGCAGCAAACTTGTCGTAGGTTGTGGTACCATCTTTTGATTCTGCGAGGTTTTGAGCATTCATCGGGTAGTCTCGCAGGGTCACCGTGCCACGGGCAGGATCGTAATCAAGAGCGATTCTTTCCACTTCCCTTTTCTGCTCATTTTCCACAACGATTTCGTTGCCTTTCATGTGCACAAAAAAGCGATTATTTTTTGAATCCACAACCCATTTCCCTTGTTCTAGTTCAGCTTGTGTAAAGGGGGCTAAATGGGAAATCCCGTTTGAACACCGCTCCATCTTTACAAGATCGTTCCCCGCCACCTTGTACTCAGTGAAATAACCAGCAAACGCACTGGAGGCCAGTAATACCAATAGGTACGCCATTACAATCTTCATAATTTCTCCTTCTCAAGATAGTAGACTGGCCATAACACGCTGCGACTAGTCCCTCAAGCAATTTTTTTACATTGTAAAAGATTATTGGAAGTGGCTGCCAGGGCTCTTACTTGGTCAGCGACAAATAAAAGAAAGAGGGCTTGAAAGGTCACATTATTTGCATTTCAATCACTCCTTGTTTTGATTTGTATTTTACTTTCAAGTAATTGAATATCCTTCAGCAAGAATCTATGCGCTGCCTAGGTTGTAATCACACTATCTTCGCCACAGGACTGAAGATTTCGGCATAAGACCAGCAAACAGAAATTTTTAGTCATCCGTCAGAAAGTGTCTATTTGTTTTATTGCGAATACTTTTCATTTATCGACTGAAAAGTTCGATGCAAGTCGCACACTTATTGCTGTCTAGGAATTATCACTCGCGTTTCGGTAGTTTGGTACGGGACTTGTAACCATTACTGATAAGCAACAGGAATCTCCCCAAGAAATAAGTGCCAATTTAGGTGAAGACTATGAACCGTGCCCGTGTTTTTGTGTGGATTTTGTGTGTACTGGCTTCCGCAGCATGCAAACCTTCATTCGAACCAACCAGCACGCCCGAGGTTACTGGCGGAAACACTGCCATCCAAGCGCGTTCTGCCCCAAAAGCACAGGCTCAAAAGCTCAGCACAAGACCCGATACCGCATTGACCATTCGGTTGGATGACACTGTTGTTGGCCCACACCCACTGACCTATCACATTGTCACTAAGCCACTGCATGGAAAACTTTCTGGCTCCCTTCCGAACGTGGTTTATACGCCACATTCACAGTACACAGGAACTGATAAATTCAGCTTCCGGATTTACGATGGAATCGTTTACTCAAACGTGGCAACAATCAAGATCTCCGTTAGTGATGTCAATCATGCGCCGGTTGCACAGAATCAGGATGTGGTCACGAACCAGGATAGTCCGGTGGGTATTGTTTTGGGAGCCACGGATGCTGATGGAGACTCTCTGAACTATCAGACCACAGCAAGTCCTTCGCACGGAACGCTTTCTGGAAACGGAGTCAATTTAAGTTACACACCAAGCTCTGGCTTTAGCGGTGCGGATACTTTTTCTTTTCGCGCGTTCGACGGAGTGGCTTATTCCGATGTGGCCACCATTTCAATTTCTGTGAATCGTGTCAACCATGCGCCAGTTGCGCAAAATCAGAGTATCAGTACCAACCAGGATACCCAGGTAGCCATCACCGTAGGTGCAACGGACGCCGATGCCGATCCATTAACCTATCAGGTTGAGAATTCTCCGGCCCATGGCACTTTGAGTGGCACCTCCCCCAATCTGCTTTATGTTCCAAATGCCGCCTTTAGTGGAACCGATAATTTTCAGTTCAAGGCCTCTGATGGGCGAAACCCTTCTAACATAGCGACGGTAACGATTGTGGTATCGCACGTAAACCATGACCCTCAAGCACAAGATCAATCAGTGAGTATCCTCCAACGTGGGTCGAAAGCGATTAGCCTTGCAGCCACGGATGCCGACAACGATCCCTTAACGTATCGGGTTGTCAGTGGTCCTGCGCATGGGAGTTTGGGAGGATCCGCTCCTTCGTTAACATATATTCCAGAAAATGGTTATGCCGGTTCTGATCATTTTACTTTCCAAGCATTTGATGGAGTGGCGTATTCCAACACGGCTACAGTTCTGATTACTCTGGAGGCTAATCAGGCGCCGGTGGCTCAAAACCAATCCGTTAGTACACTAAGCCACACATCTGTATCCATTAGATTGAGTGCTGTGGATCCGGACGCGGATTTGTTGACTTATCAAATTGCAAGCCAGCCTCTCCATGGAACGCTTGGAGGGACTGATCATGACAAGGTTTACACTCCAAATGCACTTTATGTGGGTGCCGACAGTTTTACCTTCAGGGCTTATGACGGGATAGCTTATTCTGATATCGCTACGGTCTCAGTGGCGGTGATCGAATCTAATCACGAACCGGTTGCGCAAAGCCTCACGCTGAGTACAGATAAAAATATTGCATTATCGTTTTCGATGAGCGCTACCGATGCGGATTCGGATGTGCTGACTTATGAAATTTATGAAGCGCCCTCGCACGGAACGTTATCGGGCGATTTGCCACACCTCGTGTATACGCCAAACACCGGTTTTGTAGGAAGAGAAGTTTTTACTTTTAGGGCTAATGATGGAATGGCTTTTTCCAATGTGGCGAGGGTTGAGCTGAATGTTCGTAATGTGTACGAACCGCCCGTTGCCAGGGACAAAACGGTGCGTTGTACGGTCAATGATGGGTACCAGAGCATTAGCATCAACTTGAGTGAATTCGTTACCGGATCGAATCACTTAATCTTTGAGGTTGTGACAAACCCATCGCGCGGACAACTGCGAGGGTCGGGACCCTATTTTTATTACTCCACGGATTCCTGTGGCCCCGACAGTTTTACGTACAGGGTGCACGATGGCGGCAATTATTCAAACGTGGCTACAGTGAATATTGCCATCAATCACAAACCCAGTGCCGTTGATCACGTTGTAAGCACCGATCGGGATACCCCTGTGTCGATAACGTTGACCGCAACCGATGAGGACGGAGATGCATTGACCTATCGAATTGGGGACTCATGTCCCTACTGGTTAAGCGGAGCACAGTCACCGTTGCACGGTCAGCTTTCTGGAACGCCACCTAACCTCACCTATACGCCAGATGCTGGGTACAGCGGCAGTGACCGGTTCACGTATTGTGTCTTTGATGGATGGACCTATTCTTCACCGCTCAAGACGATCACTCTTTTTATCGATAATGCGGGAACCTGGAATATCGTTAACTCAAACGCCGCCCCCTTTGACCTATTTTTAGCAGTTCAATCCAAGACGTTCGTCTGGATAGGAAGTCAGTTGTTTGGTTTTTCCGGAGCCGACGGGGATGGAGCGAAGAACTCTTTCGGAGTTTTTGATCCGACAAGTAACAGCTGGCGCCGGGTTTCCTCAAAGGGAGCGCCGCTACTCATTGATTATGCATCTTTGGTATGGACAGGAAGTGAGGTCATTGTTTGGGGAGGAGAGGGCTTATGGAACGAATATGCCCCTAGAAAGAATGGCAAGAGATACCATCCTAGCTCGGACACCTGGCGATCGATGGCCGATGCTCCTGTTGCTCGAGTGGGTCATGCGGCTGTCTGGACGGGCTCAAGGATGATCGTTTGGGGCGGGATGGATTATGACTTTGATCATTGCTACCTCAAAAATAATGCAAAAGCGTACGATCCAGCTGGTAACAAATGGTACAACTTCAATTCAGTCGGAGCGCCTAGCCCAAGAGCAAATGCCTACGCAACTTGGGTCGGGGGTAAGATGGTAATATTTGGGGGTAGTAATGATGAGTGTGGCTTCGGCCGTTTTTTGATGAACGGAGGAATCTATACTCAAGCGACAAATTCTTGGACACCCATTGCATCCCCTGGTGCACCTCCCTCTTCTAATGAAAATTCCAATGTCTTCTTTGTTGGAAACAAAATGGTCGTTTACTACAACAACTGGGATTCGAAAGGTTGCAGATTTTATATTATAGATATTCTAT
>JACQOU010000058.1 GCA_016207775.1 Deltaproteobacteria bacterium | reverse complement strand
GTCCCAAGCCTGTGACCATGCCTATGCCGATCCTCTGCTCTTTGAGGCGTTTGACCTATGGTTCAACAAAGAAATCTCTGACAAGGCCCTTCTATTTCAGGTTGACCATTTTTTTTCTACGAAGAACGAAAAAGCCCTAGAAGACGAGCGGGATCTAACCAATAAGCCGGCGGCCATCGAGAAGATTAAAACTGACGCCGACACCGAAGCCGCTAGAGGGTTCGCGAGGCAGCTCAAGATCCTGGCGCACAAAAAAGGGCTAACGACCAACGAAAAGCTAGGAGAGTTTCTAGGGGTATCAGCGGAAAGGGCGCGCGTCCTACTCCAGGGCAAGCACAAGCCGCAATTTGAAACTCTCAGCACTATCGCCGCCCGGTTCAAGGTCCCCTTGGAATCCTTTCTCGCGGATTAATTTTGCGACCAATGAACAAAAGACCCTCCTCACTGACGCTTTCTTTCGTAAAGTCGCCAGTTGGCTTCCTTTAAAACCAAAAAATAATTCTTGTTTACGTAGTTGTCCCACACACTTTGTAAGGCTTTGTTATCCATCGGCTTATGAACTGAATAATCGAGGATGTATTGTGTTTGCCAGCGGTCAATGTCCCCGATCATATTTTGGAACTTTGTACCGTCCAAATCCCATTTTGGAAAATGGTCCCAAACTTCGCTGATAGGCCACCGGGTTGGAGCGATAATATTAAAATCCGTATTGAGTGATAATGCTTCTACTGATCGGAATGCGAGAAATTGCCCTCTTTTATTTTCAACGGATTGCAAGAATGGCTTAATGGGTTTGAACGCTTCCTCATATTTGTGAATGTTGTGAGGACCAAATAACTTTTCGAAGCTTGGAGTTTTCCTTATTGCTGGCAGCAGGGTCACAACCAGGCCTATGGCACACAACTGTGTGAGAAACGGTAACACCGGTATCGGCTTTGAATAAAAATCATCAATATTTTTTATAAACAGTCCTGCCAGCAGAAGGATATGCGGAACAATTCCCAGAAAATAATGCGGGTATTGTCGGTCGGATATGCTGATGGAAATACTTTCCATGAAAAAGGCAATCAAAACCCAAAAGAAAAGGCCGCCACTTCTTCGGGCGGCAGGCGCAATTGTGGAGGCCACTATTTTGCTGACAACAGAAACAATCACAATGCTTAGATATCGGTTGTCCCAAAGCACTTGAAGGGCACTTCGGTAACGTTCCAAGAAGGGCGTAGGTTGCTTGAGATAGTAACGCAGGTTAAAGAGTAGGGCGCCCTCAGCAAAATCACGCAAACTGCTGTGAAGCGCGAAAAAGAGAGCGAAACTGGCAAACAGGGCTATACACCCTACGGTCCATTGCAAGAATAGTTTTCGTTTTTCTTCCGCTTCTATAAATGACCAAACGAGCAACGGCACTGCGCCCAACAGTTCGTTTTGCTGCGTCAAGACAATCGTCGCTATTAGGAAACCTTGCAATATTCCATAATATTTTGGACGCAAAACGCCGATACAGAATACAGACATTGTTAAACTGGCACTCAATTCGCGCGTGAGGCCTCCCCCTTGAATGAAAAGCGGATGCCTTAACAACATTGGAAACGCAAAAGCGTAGAACAGGGGCCATCGCCAACATAACTTCTTGGCCGCAAAAAATAATAAAAATGAGGCTATTGCAGAAGCAAGGGCCTGAGCTGTCCATAAACCCCATGGTCCCAGTGAATGAAAACTAGCAGCCGCAAAATAAATGACCGGTGGTTTGTGATCAAATGCGTCTCGATAGGGAACTGCACCTTGTTGAATCAACATGCCAGCATAGCGGAAAAATTCCCGGTCAACGCCGGGCTCGTTATGCCAAGGGCATAGGTACCAAGAGCTAAAACAAGAAAAGATGATGATACAAATAAGAATCAGCAGCGTTTCACAGTGCCTTTGAATCGATGCCCGGCTGCTGATTTTTTCTGAGTAAAGCAATTCCATCGTCAGGTTAGTATAGCATGCTAGAAAAAAGTATCATTCACATACCTCAGGAAACCAAATTCCTGATTCTTGGCGCGGGACCCACAGGCCTGGGGGCCGCATACCGACTAAAGGAATTGGGAATCGAAGATTTTATAGTGCTAGAGAGAGAGAACAGGGTGGGCGGGCTTGCCACAAGTTATATGGACCCACAGGGTTTCACCTGGGACTTAGGTGGGCACATACAATTTTCCCATTACAAATACTTTGATCAGTTGAT
This sequence comes from Deltaproteobacteria bacterium, assembly GCA_016207775.1. Lineage (GTDB taxonomy): Bacteria > Bdellovibrionota > FAC87 > UBA2466 > UBA2466 > JACQOU01. The sequence goes on along the minus strand of JACQOU010000058.1, from coordinate 1,308 downwards.
GGAAAAGGCTCTTGGAAAGGACGGATGGCTACACCACGAGCGAGAAAGCTGGATTTGGTATTGCGACCGGTTTATTCCTTATCCCTTTCAAAATAATTTGCGCTATCTGCCTCGACAACAGTTGTGGGAAGCGCTCAAAGGGCTGATTGAAGCCAAGCAGAACCGCGGAGCAGTTCCGCATAATTTCCAACAGTGGCTTGAATCGGCATTTGGCGAGTCAGTGGCCTGTCAATTCATGATTCCTTACAACACAAAAGTATGGGCCCATCCCCTCACACAGCTATCCTATGATTGGGTGGGTGATCGAGTATCTGTTGTGGATTGGGAACGGGCATTGAAAAACGTTCTTTTTGAAAAGGATGATGTTTCCTGGGGACCGAATAATAAGTTTCAGTTTCCGAAACGGGGAGGGACGGGTGCAATTTGGCAGGCTGTAGCCGATTTAATCGGGCATTCCCATATTGCTCTCAACTCGCAGGTTGTGGCCATTCAATCATTGGAAAAAACGGTGACTCTTGGGAGCGGTGAAAAAATAAAATATCATACACTTCTCAATACCGCGCCATTGGATACTTTTTGTAGCGCGGTCACCGATTTTTCACCGGCGGTCAAACAACTTGCCAATCGGCTTCAGTATTCGTCGTCAAACATTGTGGGCATTGGGTTGGAAGGTCCGATTCCTGAACCACTTGTAAAAAAGTGCTGGATGTATTTTCCGGCAGAGCAGTATCCATTTTATCGAGTGACAGTGTTTTCAAATTATTCTCCGTACAACGTTCCTAATCCTCAGAAACAATGGTCACTCATGGCTGAAGTTTCTGAGTCCGGTTTTAAACCAGTGCTCCAGGATACGGTGGTGCAAGACGTGATTACGGCTTTTGAGAAAATCGGTTTTATTAATGGTCAATGCCAAATAGTGAGTCGATGGTCCCATCGTTGCCCACATGGGTATCCCATACCCTCTCTTGATCGCAATGAGTTACTGAGAGAAATTCATCCCATTCTTGAAAAACACTCTATGCATAGTCGGGGTCGTTTTGGCGGATGGAAGTACGAGGTATCCAATCAAGACCACAGTGTGATGCAAGGAGTGGAATGGGTTGATTGGATTGTGCTAGGAGTTCCAGAACTCACTTATCCCCACCCCAACGAGGCCAATTCCGGCGTCGCCAAAGAATCGCATCCGGCGCCGTTGGCTAGCGCAAGGCGCGCGGCCTAATGCTATACTCGACGCGGTCACAATCTGCGCTTTTTGACGCGCCTTTTTGGCTGCGACTTCGTCAGACTCAAAAAAAGTGCTCGACGGCC
>JACQOU010000057.1 GCA_016207775.1 Deltaproteobacteria bacterium | reverse complement strand
CGATGAAGAAAGTGAATGCTATAAGAGTCCGAACGAAGTTCGGGGCGGTAATGGAAGAATTAAAAAGGGGTGGGGAACCCATTCTGCTCCAGCGTGGTCATGAGATTGAGGGGGCGCTGATTCCAATTGAATTATTTAGAGAACGCTTTGTCGATTTTTTGGGCCAGCAAGCGCTAAAGGAATTAATGGCCGAGATGGAAAAGCTCCGTAGAAAACCCGCCTCGTCTCGGTTGAGTCAGCTTGATCTTAGGGAATTGAGGGGAAGGTTAGTGTGAATTGGGTATTGGATGCCTCTGTTGCAATGAAGTGGTTTCTTGACGAGCCAGATGCGGGAGCTGCTCGTGAGCTTCTGCTACGTATTAGCTCGATGGAAAACAAAATGGCAGTGCCCGAGCTCTTCTTCTATGAAGTGTATTCCGTCTGTATGAGAAGGCACCCTGAGCCGATGCTTTTTGCTGAAGAGGGAATGCATCTCCTTGCCCGGCTTCCAATCGCGCGTTTTCCTATGACCGAAGAAATTGCCAAAACGGGAGCCCAATACGTGAAGATAGGCTTGACAGGCTATGATGCCATCTATGCTGCTCTCACCAACTTGCTTAAAGGCCGTTGGATAACCTATGACAAAGCAGCTGCAAAGAAACTTAAATATCCCTCGTGGATCGAGATTCTCGAGTAGATTTGTAAAATTAGGTAATCCTGGCTGAATAAAGTCAAAATATGAGGACTAGCACTAACTGTCGACGAGAACCATTAAACGGCATCACTGCCCAACAAAAATGCGGCGTATTCCGTATGTTAACCAAGTTTTAACTTAGACACGATTGGCTTCAAGAGTGCACTGTATCGATCGGGTGGGGTGGATGGGAGTGTGGGGTTTGTTGAGAGGGTAGGTACAATGTTTAAGCATTCACTCTCGATTACGTTTGCGGTTCTTATCATTACTGTTGTGGCCGCACTCCTTGGGTGTAGTACCAAAGAACAACTCAAACCATCAAAGATGGCCGGTTGGACCGAGTCTGCTACTGCAGCTGCGATACAAACTTGTGAACAACCTCTAAGTGAAGCCCTTTTTAACGTCGAACGAGACAAGTCGAAAGCTGTCCCTATTTGCAACTGCCTGGTTAATGAGAAAGCCAGTTATCAGTATACCGCAGAGCAGTTTAATCAGGGCTGGCAGGATGCAGCCAGTCCCATTGGTGTTAGCATTCGAAAAATGCTTAATGAGTGCAGCACTGATAATGGCGAGCAGATTCAAGTTGCGTTGGCGAATTCGGTAAAAGGAATGATTCGCAGTCCAAACGCTGAAAGCATCAGCGACATAATACGAAAAAAATATCCTCCCAAGCCTCAAAGGCAGCAGGATCAGCAAAAGAGTGAAGGCGGACATCAGCCTAATAACCACATTGCGACCCAACACAATCCGAGACCTAAAGCTCCGGCGGAAGAACCCATGCCCACCACTAGGCCACTGGCTGAACCCAAAGAACTTACAGTGGCTGTAGGAGTTGAGGACGCTAAGACATCCACCGGCATCACGAATGCAAATTATGCCTTATGCGCTGACGAAAAAAAGGATTTGTTTGTCTTATTGAACATTTCGAACGGCGAAATGAAAACGGTGAAGACTTCTGATCCCGTTGATGGAGCACAAGAGGTGACCTACCGGGATTTTAAACAAGTCCAGGTTCATCTTTGGGATAAGGCAACTGGCTGGGAGACAGAATTCATGGTGGCGGAACCCACTTCACAAGTCATTAACTCGTATATCGACTTCAAATTTAAAAGGAAAGAAGAACCGAATGAGCTAACGGTTACCTTTACCAATGCCGGAGGTGGTATCTTTAAGACAATTGAAAATTGGTCGTCAGCTTACATTTCTTCGAAAAATCCAAACTTCTCTGAATTTCTGAAATGCCAGCTGTTTCAATCTCGCCCAAGTAAGAAGCAATTGGCTGAATTCGGTGCAATCAATTCCGATGCCGTCATCCAACGCTCAAATCGAAGGCAAGTACAACCTTTGGATTTTTATCGGAAGCAGTTGTCCGATGTCGAGTATAAGCTGCGTTTCATGTTGATGGGTTGGATATACGACGCCCTCAAAGCGGAGTGCGGAGTCGTGATAAAAGAAAAAGAATTTAGACATTATGATATATACAACCCTACCAGCAAAACAAACATTGGAAGTATAACAGAAAAAGAAACCAGGAAAGACAAGCTATTATCGTCTCATACCCATCAACTGGAACGACACTACAAAGGAGATTTGGGGATAGGCTCCATTCTTTATTCTACCAACGAAGTGGACCGCGATGGGCACATTGAGACGATCTGGGCCTATGGCAAAAGAAAGTTATTCAAATGCCAAAAAGGCAGACATTTGTTTAGAGCGGGGCTTTCTAAAAAATATGCCGTAGATCCCCGCCGCTTGCGGCGCGGGATATAAGGCATCCTTGCCAGGGGATTGTAAAGGGGCTCGGAGTGGCCCCTTTTCCCGTATAGGGCCGAGTGCGG
>JACQOU010000048.1 GCA_016207775.1 Deltaproteobacteria bacterium | reverse complement strand
AGCGGGAGGTTACCAGCGCTCTAAAATGGATACTTTCTCTTTGTAAGCCCCTGAGAATTATTTTGATTGGTTCAGCACTGGGCTGTGACTTCGATGATTGTTCCGATCTTGATTTTGTCCTTCTTTTTGATACGAAGATGGATGCACGTGATGCAAGAAAGCGCTTATACACCTCAATGCGTCCTATTCAGAGATCGATTGAATGCATTTGTGTAGACATGGAAACTTTTAAACAAGCCGCTGAAATCGGCGGAATTTTCTGGGTCGCGAAACAAGAAGGAAAATTGTTGTACGATTTTCGAGCTAAGAGCTAAGAGCTAAGAGATTCCAGCCTTAAAATTCGCATAACATGGATATGCTTCGACTTCCCGACCGTATTACGACAAGGTTATTTTCGTTGATTCACAATCAAGGAGATCGAAACCTATCCTGTTCATTTATCGAGCGAATTGAAGAATCAATTTAATGGTTAGCCATTCCCTGGGTCTCGATTTCGGTACCGCATTTTGATGAAACTCCCTGATGAGGTTCTTCCGTAAGAAGCCGTTCCACTGAACGCTTGATGCTGGCCACATCGTCGTATTGGCTTTTAATAGAAACAAACATGACCTTGCTTCCATCGCCCCCCAAAACAGATACTCTCGTTCCTTTGTAGTGCTCTGCCACCCTCCAAATCCTTTCCGCTTTTCCGTAAACGATCACAAGGCCACCCATTGTTGCAATGAAAGTGGGAACTTCTGGATAGGTTGTCAGTCCAAGTGCTCCAGCCAGGGGCTTGAGGGAACCCTGATGATTTCTAATATGCATAATAGACGACGGATCGGTCCTGGTAAAATGACCAACTTCCAATCCTTTATCATCAAAACGGTCAAACAGACGGAGTGATGTCAGCAGTTTTATTACCGGCTCAATTGTCTTGAATCCGAGATCAGGAAACGCAAAAATATTGGAGCGATCCAGCATCGCAACAACAAGCTGTCTCAAATTCGGTTGATAGTTATAGATTTGCATCAGTTGTTCGACCGTCGAAAACTTTTGCCATGTTCCATTATGGTGATCGAGCTGCAGAAGCTCTAGACTCTCGGGAAACAAAACACGATCACTGTTTGCTATGCCACCCAGTTCGCAAATGATGACCCGCCTACATTCCAGAGCACTGGCGCTTTTAACAATATTTTCCACGTCTGAGGAAGTCAGCCTGTAATTGTGTGTTACACCGTCGAGCCTGAAGGGCACAACGGCGAGCTGGGACTTCATTTCGGAGACGATGGTATCGATCAACTCGCCTTCCCTGTCGTTGTTCGCATAAACCACCAGCGTTTTGGGCGCCTTCGTTGGCAAATAAAATTGCGGCGGGCCGCTCAAGCCGCGCTCGTGTAAAACCGCAACCGGATCATTGCTCACAAAATGTATCGTCGAATCCCGGGCTTCTGCGTCTCTAAGTAGCATATCAATGGGATCAGCCCCATTCAGATCACTGGACCATTTGGCGTAAAGTTTTTCTCTTATGCTTGGCCGGGCCATGTAGTAACCGAAAAGCAACTTTTTGGCGTTCCCATTCCTGACACTCTGGCTCGCTATGGAAGGAGCCTTTTCAATCGACCATCGGAAATCGTAGTCAATCGGTGATATCACCAGATCACCGATACCATGTGGCTTTTGTTCAAAACGAATATCCTTGAAGCTCCTGCCGATTCGAGTTCTGAGATATTCGGCGATTTCACTCCTGGCGGATTGAATATTTTTTCTCAGGCTGTTGGCAACATCCAAGGAATTGCGACTGCCCCGTTCTTCTTCCATCATCAAATTGGCGTCCACCACAAGCCCGAATACCGTTTCGAAATGATCTCTGCTAAGAATTTCAAGCCGATCAAAAAATTGTCCCAAATGGTCTGAGAAGTTTCGCGCTTGCTCCGGTGAAAAGGCCTGTAATCTCTTCCACGGAACAGCAGCAAAATAGTTTTTCAAGAGCTGTTGGACTTTTTTTTCTCTTTGACTCCAAAAAAGCCAGTTAAAACCAAGCGGGAGGAAATGTCCTCCCTTAACCCGATAGTTCGAGCCTGCAGCCCTGAGAACATAAGCCACAATCGTAATCTGTGTAAGCTCCTCTATCTGCGAAAAGGATAAGGCTTCATCGGGGGGGCGAACTTCCATGGGCATCGCGGGGGTAATCAATCCGGGAAACCACTGATCTGCGGTAAAGGTATTGTTAATGGGACCACCCCGTCTTCCGGCTTCTTCCAAGGATGGAATCCCGTATTGACCACGCTTTATTAGAATAGGCCTTACCGGAACAGGGTATAATCCCAGGGCTGTAGCAAGCTTTTGCACGGCGAGATGAACCATCGACCGTTCGGGCCTTCTTGCAATAAGAAAATAGGAATTACCCCAGGCATCTATCACTACGTAGGATTCGTCGTTAATGAGAGTCGTATTCGCAAGGGTTGAAAACTCGTTGATTTTCCCAACGACCGCAAGCGGGCGTCTTTCAAGAAACTGAAAAAGCTCATATCCGAAAACATGAGCATTTAACAAAGCAATCGCTAAAAAAAGAAACTTGCCCATAAAACTCTGCTTTAGCCGCGTCTCACCGGCACAAAATACACTAAGATTTTAAATTTCCTGCTACTTACGCACTTATATAGCTGTATATGATGCCGCGTGTCCAGACGTTTGAGTTCGTAGTAAATTCCCACCTTCGCTTCCACATATTTCAGGGCAATAGAGCTTTGGCTCGCCTAGCCGTGTTGAGGCCAGGGTGCAGCGCTGGCAAGGACCTAGTACAAGAACCACTGCTACCATAGGGCACGGATCAATAGAATGACTAGAATAGCGAAGAGGAAAAGATAACTTGCGAGGTTTGCCGCTCGGACATTAACGTTTGAAAAAACGGCGGAATGGATGCTCATTTTTCTTTCAATTGTTCCTTCTAACCATACCGAAATAAAAAAGGCGGGAACTAAACCAACCATCCCGGCAATTGGAATCATCCAACCAAGCGCAGTCTCATAGGGGATAAGCCAAGCGGACTGGATAGTGACAGCAAAGACGCGATTCCAGACGGTTCCCAGCCCTAAGGCATTGCCACCACGAGGCGTAATGAACTCGATAGCCAGCTGAAGAAGCCATGCTAGCGGGTAACCTATAAAAGTGGAGGCCACATTTGCCAAAGCAACCGGCTTCCAAAGATGTGTCAGCGAAAGCTGGCTGCGTCTTACTATCACCGCAACTTCTATTGCGCAGACTGGAATGAGAAGGATTACTAAAAATGGGACGCCGAGAACCAGCATGGGTAGGCCGGCATCGGCCGTTACGTAGGAGGGATAGAAAAATGTGAGAGCCGAAAAGATTAGGAACAGACGCCTCATTTAGTGCGAATCCACGGATGCCGTGCGCTTACCGGCTTCAGTCGTGGAGGCAAAAATATTCCACGCCTTAAGATAACTCAATGCCTGTTGCAGTTGAAAATCCGTTTTAACCAATTCCTTTGGGTCATCGACGCGAATTTTCTTTCCATCTTTCTCTCGAATCGGTCTAAGGTCTTCTTTATCTTTTTCTTTATCCGAATCCCCTTTTGTGACTACGTTTCCCGCAGGCTCATCGTTCGCTTTACCTTCTGGGTCTCCACCCGTGATGTGTCCTTCCAAATCGGCTTCCTTAAGAGCTTTTCCCTTCTTCGCTTTCTCCAGCAATGCCAGGTCAATTTTGTCGACCTCGATATCCGGAGTAATGCCTTTCGCCTGGATCGAACGTCCACTCGGAGTGTAATAGCGGGCAACCGTTAACTTAAGGCCCGACTTATTTTCCAGATCTATCACAGTCTGCACGGATCCTTTCCCGAACGTTTGCTTCCCCACTACAATGGCCCGCTTATGATCTTGAAGTGCGCCGGCCACAATTTCAGATGCCGATGCGGATGCCTCATTCACTAAGACAACCATTCGAAACTCTTTGTACGGATTGTCTCCCTTCGAATACTCTACCTCCTTGCGATTCTTACTTCTGCCCATCGTGCTCACGATCGGTAATTTATCCAGGAAAAGCCCCGAAACGGAGACGGCCTCTTCGAGCAGCCCTCCAGGATTATTCCTGAGATCCAGCACCACTCCCTGGAGCGGTTTCTTGTTGTCCTTAGCGAGGCGTTCGACGTGCCTTCGTAAATCCCGGTGAGTGTTCGCCTGGAAATTAGTGATGCGTAACCAGCCATAACCAGGCTCAATGAGACCGGATTTTACGCTGACTACTTTGATAATATCCCGCTTGATCGTCACGGGTACTAACTTATCCGCCCCTTTACGTGCGATATGCAGCGTAACGTTTGAGCCTTTTTCTCCACGCATGTGATTAACGGCTTGTTGGAGGGTCATGCCCTTGGTGTATTCATTAATCTTCTTGATTTTGTCTTCGATCTTGATAATCCGGTCATCCGGTTGAATTCCCGCATTAAAAGCAGGCGTATCATCGATAGGTGTGACTACCGAGAGGTAACCATCCTTAATAGTGATTTCAATGCCCAGGCCCCCAAACTTACCACTCGTATCAACCTGCATTTCCTTGAACTGGTCTGCTGGGAGGTAAACCGTATGAGGATCGAGAGTTGCAAGCATGCCCTTGATGGCTCCCTCGATCAGTTTTTTCTGATCCACTTCTTCCACATAGTTGGACTGTACAAAGTGTAACACCTTGGTAAAAAGGTCCAACTGCTCAAAATTGGCTGCAGCATCACTGTTCCGGTAAAAGCCGGCACCGATCGTTATCGTAATCACCAAAAGAAGTCCGGCAAAAGTAGTCATTAGAAGCTGCAACTTCTTTCTCATAGCGGTCTCCTTCGGGTCGCAAGCGACAGACCCTTTGAAAGACTCTTCGGCTTTTTTTGCAAAGGAATCCATCCAAACATTTGACACCCCCGTAAAGCGAAAAACCGGAAGTGTAGGAATTGTGATGAAAATATCGAATTTTTTTTATCAATTCGCATTGTCTAACTTTCGATACAGCGTATTAGGAATACCCTATCACCTATGGCACAACGTATAATTAAAATAATGGGGCCAACATACAAAAACAAGCGCAATCACCAAAATGGTCAGGTGGCGATTCTCTTTGCTTTAATTTTTACTTTTATGTTTGTGCTCTTCTGCTTCGTCGTAGATTTCACACAGCTGGTTCACGCTAAAATCAATCTGCAACTTGCAGCCGATTCAGCGGCCTACTCTGGAGCGGCATGGCAGGCACGTGTCCTCAACACAATTGGGTTACTCAACTACCGGATGCGGCAGGATCTCAAGGAATTTACAATGCGGGTGAAGGTCACCCATATGCGCCACAACCGAGGGTTTCCTCATGGAAGCAGTTACATTAACGGAGGGCACCAATTTATTGGCGGCGTAGTTGAGCCGTTTATTTGTCAGCAAGCGGCTGGCTACGTGGCTGCCTCAGGTCTGACCTACGCTCAGAACACGAACATGTGCCGGAATGCTTCTCCCTCAACGGGCGGCCTTCCGCCGATCGTAGTGCCTCCCGTTATTGCTGGGTTTGACCCCTTCGCTGTGGCCATTGCGACACAAATTCGCCGCATTCAACAGGCTGCAAACCAAGAGTGCCGTGCGGCAGCAAGTGACAACCGAAGACTGTCTGAGCATTTGGTTCGGATGTACCAAGCTCGCTTTCAGTATCATATGGACCAGCTTCGGGAACTCCAGAGTTTTCTGAACCAGGTTGCCAGAGAGAGTCCGGGGTCGAGTCAACACCCCCTTGTCCGAAGTGCCTACGAAAGCGCGTTACGTAATTTGACTGATTCTAACCGGGAAGGGCAGGGATTTCGTTTTGAAATTCTTCAGCCAGCAGGCGGAAACTATCTCGAGTATGTGGAGCATTCCATTCGAGCAAGCCTCTTATTCATCAATTTTCAAGTGAAAGGCGACGGTTGCATGGGATATCCGGGTTTCCTCGACTTTGAAACACCCGTTGGCGTATCCAAGCGAAGGCCCGTTGTGACGTACTTCGCGGTGAAACTAAGAGCCAAGCCCCGTCTGTTTTTTATGCCACGGAAGTGGATAGATGAGGCGTTTCCCGAACTCGTGGCCGTCTCGGCGGCAAAACCTTTTGGGAGTCGCATAGGACCTGAGCCGGGGATTGATCCATTAGTACCCAGCGCTAACCGTCCTGGAATAAACAAACGGGAACTCGACTTTAGCTTTTATCCGGGTGACCAGTACGGAATCATGAGTACAAAAATGATGGCGTATTTCGACAGACTTCATCCCTTCAATAGTTTGAATCGTCCAGACGGGAATCAAAACTCGGGCTGGCCTGATGCCGGTAAAGCCGATCAGGACCTTCGTCTGGCGCTTACCGCCATTCGTGCTCCTACCGTATTTGATTCACTCTTCTACACCGTTTTCCCTGATCCAAAGCCCTCTTCAGACTATTTGGAGCCTCAGTATGCGGTCGCACTGTTTCCAGATTATGTAGAGGCTGCCGACGAATCTAACAATTTTATTGAGCTACCCACTCCACGTACCGCTGCTTACTTTCCTTCCGGCGTAGGTTCAAAGAATCGCGGTCCACGGTGGATTCAGTTGAATGCAGATACTTCCGTATCGAGTCCGCACTACAATCAGTATGCGGGAGAAAGCCCCTCCAGCCATTCCATTCGCAGTGCGGTCGGCTTGCCCTATTTGGATAATGATCAAAAGGCGCTTGAATTTGGCTTTGCGCCGCCCACCCTTATTCATAGCGCTTGGACCCCTGAGAACAGAAAGGGACGCATAGGTTACTCCGTCAAATTTATCTCTTTCGACGCCCTCAGTGGCTCATTGGAAGTTACCGAGCAAGGCAATAGTACTGCAATCACCAATCCACCGACGGGCGACCCCAATACTCGCCGGGTGTGGCATTGAACCCCTGATCCGTGGATCGAGGTTATACTCCCTTGTGACTTCACGTTATAAAAGGTATACGTCTTGCGATGAAGATTCTTGCAGTCGATACATCCTGCGATGACTCCTGCGTTGCAATGATGGATAGCTCCCAGTGGCAGTTGAACGCAGATGTTGTTCTGTCGCATGTCAATCAGATGAGTTCTTTCGGAGGGGTTGTTCCCGAAATTGCCAGCCGCGAGCATCTTAAGGGATTACCAATGGCACTCGATGAGGCGCTAACCAAGGCTTGCTGCTCTTTGACCGACATCGATTGGTTTGCAGTCACTCAAGGCCCGGGTCTTGTGGGTTCGTTGCTTGTGGGAGTTTCGTACGTTAAAGCGCTTGCCTTTGCCTTGCAAAAGCCATTCTCCATTCTGAATCATGTGGAGGCCCATCTTTTTTCCCCATTGCTTGCAACGCTTGAGGGAAAGGAAGCACCCCAATTTCCCTGGATAGCCTTAGTGGCAAGCGGCGGGCATACGGAGCTTTTTGTCGTGCGCGATCTTCTGACCTATGAGTGGCTGGGCGGTACAGTGGATGATGCTGCCGGAGAGGCTTTTGATAAAGTGGGTAAGCTGCTCGGCCTGGGCTACCCTGCGGGCCCGGCGATAGATCGCTGGGTGAAGTCAATGGCTTGCGAACAACACCACAATCGTTTTGCTTTCCCTCGCGCAAAGATGGACGGTTATGACTTTTCATTTTCGGGATTGAAAACGGCGGTCATGTTGCAAACAAAAAAACTCGGCACGGCAAGTGAAGATGACAAGCTAGCGATTGCAACGTGTGCTCAGGATGCCATCGTGGATGCTCTTTGCGAAAATGTTTGGAAAGCGCAAGAGGAGCTTGGAATTAAGCAAAGTGTCGTGTGTGGGGGAGTGGCTTGCAACGAAAGGTTAAGGGCCAAACTTCCGGGAGCGTTCTTTCCGGCTGCTCGCCACTGTACCGATAACGCTGCCATGATAGCTCTGCTCGCTGGATTATATGAAAGATGTGGCAGGCTTCAGTCCGCCCCGTGGAATAGCACTGCTAAGCCTTCTTTAAGCTACTTCCAAAAAGAAAAATGAGCCATCCTAAACAAATTTTGTTGGGCTTGGAAGCGCGTGCAAGGAAAAGTTTAAGCCAGAACTTCTTGCTTTCGCCTCACTGGGCTGATCAGCTTGCCTCTTATGCTGTCAATGTTTCCGGCGTGCAGGAAATTTGGGAGATTGGGCCGGGGTTAGGGGCGCTCACCCAGTCCCTTTGTTCAAAAGCTACCGTTCCTATCCGAATTTTTGAATACGACCGTAAGCTTGTGCCGTACCTCAAGAACGAGTTTCCAACTGTGACCGTAGTCGAAGGAGATTTCTTGAAAACCGACTTGGCTGCCGTTTCGTCGGCTGAAAACATCTCTGTGCTGTCCAACCTGCCTTATCATATTTCCAGCGCCGTTTTTTTTAAGCTTCTCGAAATTCGCCATCGTATTTTAAGGATGGTCTTAACTTTCCAAAAAGAATTTGCCGAGCGGCTGCTTGCTCCGCCAGGTAGGCACGCTTATGGTGCGTTGAGTGTCAGTGCTCAGCTTGCCTTCCAAATCCAATCATTGGGCGTTCTTCCGCCGGGGGCTTTCTATCCGCCTCCCGCCGTTTCATCCGAAGCATTGCTGTTAGAACCTAAGAGGGTAATGCCAGTGCCTTTGGAGAAGGTGACAGCTATTGCCAAGGCAGCTTTTAAGCATCGTCGAAAAAAAGCAATCAACAACCTAGCGGCTGCATTCCCGAAGATTAATTTTGGCGATGCATTTGCTCGATTGGGCATATCCGTAAACGCCAGAGCAGAAGAAATCCCAAAAGAGTCTTACGTCCAACTGGCCCGACTAAATGGGTAAAAGGTACGGCCTACCTTTAGATTATCAAAGGTATGGCCTACCTTTTTGACATGAAATGATTACCGTGGGAGAGGGACAATTCCACTTAATTCATCGTGGCAGAGTGCTTTCATTGTGTGCCATACCGATCGGTAGGCTTGAGTTGCTTTGTCAGGGAGCCACGACATGCGTTCCTTATGTCGTTCCACTAGGTCGGGCCTTAATTTAACCAAAGCTGCTGAACCGGCAAGGGCCACGGCCAAAGTAGTTGTCACGGCGATTTGGGCCGTTCCTTGGCTTGCCAGAGCGGCAGTCTGGAGTCCGGTCCCAATGACATAGGTCCAGAACGCATACGCGCGAGAGGTTTTTTCGCTAATCAACCCCGCTCGCTCCGCTTGATTTCTAGCAGCGTTGGCCAGTGCGAAACCAGCTCCAGCAGTCCCCACATTTTCAAGAACCTGTCGGTGGGTTTCCCAGTTGACTGGGAAACCCATAATGTATTTCCAAAGTTCTGCAAGAGGAATTTCCAGGACTACTGCCCGCTTTCCGGCTTCCACCATGATTTTCCCCCAGGAGTGCTTACTCCTTTCATTGCCGGGATTTGTGGGCCGCGCTTGTTGTATTGAGCCCGAAGTTGTCCCAGGTTTCTTAGCGAAGCCACCAAACAGACGATCAACGATCGGTCTGAAAACGTTTACTGTAGCCGCAACTCCTGTTTGCAAGCCCATTAGCGCAGCGGTTATTTCCCAGGGAAGACCAAAAATATAATACGCAGTAATACCGGAGGTGACGGCTCGAGACAGACCCGCCGTGATGCCGTAGCTCACTTCGTCCCGTTTTTCTCTAAAATATCGTCTTAACCTAGTCCAATCTCCGGCCTCGACAGTCTCAACATAAATCAGCGATTGTTTCGCCTTTGGAGCAGAAGGTTCCTCCTTAGGAGGGCTTTGCCGCATTTCCGGTGGCTGAACATGCGGAACCTGAAGTTGTGATACGGGCGGGGAAACGTCAGCCGGTACGGGTCTTAAGCGAGAAACTTCTTTTTCCACTTGGGGGCTGATCAGGACAAGCTCAACTTCAAGCCCATGCTGTCTAAGAATTTCCATTACCTGGTGGGCCTTCGGAGCTGAGGGCTCAGTAGTGAGTATCCTCACCCTCAGAGTGCCAGCTCCCAGATGCGCGATGGCCAACTGGTGCACAGCGGAAGGATCGATCTCCTCTCCGGTATCAGCAATAAATGTACGGAACGTGCCCACCGCACCCATGGGTGCTCCCTGCACGGGACTGGGAAATTGAAAACCAGGAGCCGAGGAGTCTGTATCGCTTCTATTTTTGGGTGCAGATGGCGGCTCAGCTGCCAAGCTGGGTTGGATAAGGAAATGGGCTGCTGATAGGACAATAAGAAAGATAAATTCGAGCCATTTGGTTTTCCGACTCAATTCATAGCCCTCAGCCGCACGTGGCGACCAGGCTGGGGAATATGCCGTCAGGCTGTCGGTCGAGCCGTATATCCAGGAGCCACAAGGAGTGACCTAACGAACCGGAAAGTTCCGATTCATTTGTTCACCTCCCAGCCACTTTCGCCAGACGTACCGCTTGAAAACGCTGCCGAATCCACTGAGCCCGTCTTTTCACTTATTAAGAGAGCAAGTTCTATGCCCGTATTTTCCCGGCGTATTCACACAGCAAACAAGCTAACTGTGCTGAGAGTGGTCGCCTTCGCAAAGGGCTGGTGACAATTTTTGTCAATCCACGTTCAGCGTGATTTGCGAAAAATAATGCTTGATGTTAGATTGCGCCATTGTCGGCAACAAGGGGACAGTACTATTAAGACCAAACTGTTGCTATCATTGGTATTTTTCTCCGCCATTGCCCTGGGCACGCTGGAGCAAAACTACGGTTTAGGAGGCTTTAGCTCGGGCAGAGCTGCCTCGGTCACAGCCGAGATAGAAAACCCTTACGCGTCTCTTTATAATCCCGCCCTGTTATCTGCTCAAAGCAATCCGTTGCTGTCGTTTTCGACTCTTGTGACCGCAACGAGCTTTGGGGCGATTCGTGGAGTGATTATCGATAGTCCTGAGTATCGCACTACCGACGGTGTAGCACGGATTGGGGATTTCCAGCTCCCTGCTACTCACAGCGTTCTTTGGTCTTTTGGGATGACTTACCCTTTCCAACTTCCGAAGAGCCTAAACAGGCGAGCGGGTATCGGCGTGGTGCTCTCTGGTCCTTTTGATAAGCTGCGAAGCTTTCAGGCCTCCACACCGTACGATTTTTTTGCACTCCGGTATGGCACATCTGACAATCAGTTTAAGGGTGTCATGGCGGGTTCTGTGGAACTTTGGCCGGATCATTTGTATTTGGGTGCTGGCGTTTCTGTTTTCATCAGCACAGCCGGTTCAGCAGACGCGATGATTAATAGTTCAAACCCCACCGGCAGGTTGCTTGTCGACGTGGGCCTCAATACCGCTGTGGTGAGCGGTCTGCTTGGCCGTATCGGGGATAGCACGGCAAGCTTGGTCTATCGGCAGGCGATCAATCCCTCGTTCGAACAAAAAATGAGCGGTCAGGCAGAAGCTTTTCGACAGCCAACCGTTACCGTACCCTTTATTGCCAGAAGCTCATTTTACTATGAACCTCACACCTTTGATTTGGAAGTGCAGCACGACTTTCAGTGGTTGAAAGCATCCTTGGGTTTTTCTTACCAACTATGGTCTCAGTACCAGCCGTCATTCTTGGTTTTGGAAACTAAGACGGCGGACGGACAGGCTCAATCCACCCGTTTGCCTGCGGTGAGCATGCGCAATACCGTCAATCCGCGTGCCTCGGTGGTTGTCCCCATCTTTGCCGACCGTCTAAGTGCCGCAGGAGGATATCAATATCGTTTTTCTCCTGTTGAAGACCTTTCTGGTCCGGCAAATATATTGGATTGTGACACTCATATACTGGGTGCTGTGATTGAACACCGACTCTTCGAAGAATCCACCTTTTCATTAAGTTGGGCTCTTTATGGGCAATACCACCTGTTTGTCGAACGTAAAGTGGCCAAAGCCAATCCCCAATATATCGGTGCACCGGGTTTTCAGTTGGGTGGCAGTGCCTTTACGTATGGCCTTACGGTAATGGCTGAACTATGAGACAACTTCCAGCGGTTCCCGCTGAATGATTTTTGAGGCTAAATGGGGCGGTTTCCAAAAATCTTTTCGTAATATCGCGCAGTACCATTCGGCTAATTTACCGGCATTAACGATGAATCTTGCAGATGAAGGTTTTTTGAGCGGTTCTACTT
>JACQOU010000047.1 GCA_016207775.1 Deltaproteobacteria bacterium | reverse complement strand
CCGGGGCATGGCACCACTTCACATAGGCACCGATTCGATCCAGGCACTTGCAAAACAAGGTATTTTTGAAGAAAAAAAATTCCAACACCTTTCAGAGGGATATCACAAATATCAGGATAAACTCTCGCCATCGAGGAGGAAACTCGCTGCATCTATTCTCGATTACTCGCGAGCTTTGTTTGAACGTGAAAAAGCGGCACTGAAGCGAGAGCAGGCCTCGATAGATTCAATGGAATCGAAGGATCCCAAAAAGGCGGCAGAGCTTCAAGGCAAGCTTGCAGAACTTCAAAAAAAGGCTATAGAACTTTACTCTCTTGAGGGATTGATCAAAAACGTGCTCGAGGGCACGCTCACCAACCCAAGTCATGAATTCCTCATTGAAGCACTTACAAACAGCTTACTAGGAGCACCCGTCAATCTCGACCGAGTTCTCCTTGGTGTCGGCTTAAAGCCCGATCTAGTGGCGACCGTCAGGCAGGGACTCCAGCATCTGGAAAACTCCGGCATCGGGACGTACCTCGTGCACGAAGCCCGTCAGCCCATACGAGAAATACAGGATGTTCGTAAAACATGGAATAAAACGCTCACGAGCGCGCTGCCAAAGGCATCGGAAGATGATCAGAACTGGGTAGAGATCATCCTAAATGAAGTCCGAAGATATCAACGAGCACTCACTGACGCCGAGCTTGCCATGGCAAGAAACCCTGGCGAGAACATACCAGTGAGTTGGAGAGACGGAATCAAGAACTACTTCAGGTCTGAATACGCAATTCCTGAAATAAAAAAGGCGCTCAAGGATTCCAAGGAACGCACCCAAGCTGAAGTTACTCTAGGAAAAGCCGCTGAAAATGCGGAGAGACAATCAAGAGAAGAAGCATCTAGGAAGCACAAAGTAATTCAAGAGACCATCCGGGAGTTGACCGACCCGGCGGGGGCTTTCAAAGATCATAAGATTGGCTACGATCCTGTGCTTAATACTATCATCATTGCAAAAGACTCACGCCTCGATAATGTTTTGGAGAGACTGCGCAGGCTGGGCGACTACAGGATTTATATCGAGCCGGAGAATCGAAGTAACTCTTTCCGTGGGCAAGAGGAACTTGAAAACTGGCTCCAGGAGAAGCGTTTTGAGCACGGCTATGAAAGCGTCTCTGTCGCAGGCAATGAACGTGGTGAGCATTACTTGCCGTTAACTGATAAAACTGCGTTTAAGGTTTTTCGTCACGGAGATGGTAGCTATCATTATGCATTTGCTGACCAGGATTCCGTCCGACGTGAGTTGGATGCGCATGAAGAGATCCTGCGGGCACGTCGTCGGGAATGGATTCTTGCGCAAGAAAACTATAAGTCAGCGCTTCACGCGCTCAAGGCTTATTCAGGAGCGATCATAAGGCTTGATCCTAACAACACATCAGAGGCAAAAGACCTCACAAAGTCTTACAACAACATGATGCAAGCTCTTGAGTGGGTTGATCGGGGCGGCCATATCACCGATTCATCGGGCAAAACAGCCCGACAAAACGTACTCGATAATCGCGCCCTTGTCGGTGTCAAATTAAAGGACGAAGAGGCGGCCATTGAAAGCTTCGTTACGAAGGTCGAGGTTATCCATGATATCGTGAGCACACTCGTTACGCTTCCCGCCGGAGGACCCGCGGAGTCGTTACTTCTCAAAGCGGCCTGGCAGGTTAAGGGTGCATCCGCTGCTTCACGATTTGCAGCCCGAGCGCTTCTTACAACAGCTAAAGCCGCCAGGGCTTATAAGGCATCTACGATTGCTGCCGGCAAATCCGCGCTAATGTTTACAGGCTTAGGAATATCCGCAGATCTTGTCGGCATGGGTCTTGAGAGTTTTATTGGAGATGGGCCGAAGCTCATGCGCGAAAAAGAGGCACTTTACAAAGCTGGTAAACCCTGGCGCAACCCGAAGTATGGCGGTAACCCCCCGAAAGTGACTGATGTCATCACAAATCCCGATAACCCGGACAAGGCACAGGTGGCAAAGTATCATAGAGACCTGTTTGAGTATCGGATCGAAGAGGCCATGGACCCGGATTACGACGGCAAACCCAATAATCACCCTCTGCTAGAACAAAAGATCAACGGCACAGTATCACCGGCTGAACTAGCGTGGTCGCCGGTTGAGCAGTTTGCCGGAAACTGGAGGTTTTTCCAAGGGCTCAATCTCAGCAAAGCCGCCATCCCACGCGGAGGGCTTGTCACTGAGATGGCGCTTGCAAACCTCTGGTCTGCTTTTCATCCACTTGATCCAACTTTTGAGCGTGTGAGACGGGAGGAACAACACCGCCAAGAGGCCGAACGGGAATCTACCGGCAAAACCCGGGAACGTACTATTGGCGAGATTGCGGGGCGCGAGCTTTTGGGTGGTGCAGTTGAGGGTCTGCGCTTTGGTATAGCGGGAATTCCGGCACGATATCTGGTGGAGCGCATGCCAAGGGGGGGGTGGAAAGGTTTTGGAAGTAAGAGCCTTGGCATGTCGACATTCTTTCTGGTCGATGGAGCAACCAGGTATGGCCTTGACTCAGCCTGGTCAGCCCTGACTGGAAAACCTGTTGATTCGCCCTTCCATTTCAACGATCCAGCTTGGAGAAAACAACTCGGCCACTCGGTTGCAACAGGCGGCTACATCGGCTGGTCAATAGCAAAGGGGGCACAAACCAGTTCTTATCACCAACAGCTAAAAGGGCAGTTGGGCATGCCTGTCGGTAAGAAATGGACACGTGAGACAAGCGCATATAGGAGCCAGACACCCATCCAGGATCTCATGCGTCACCAATTTGGTAATAACGAAGGGCAGGCTCAGCTTTTTTTAAGATCCATTACACCTCAGGAGATTGCCGGTTCATCTAGAGAGGTCCAAAACGATTTCTTCCGATTAATTGCTAAGCAAAGTTCGACTGCGCTTGAGGAGATCAAGAAATTTGCTGAGACAACAAATCGCGAAAATTTAAAGCCAGTGGTTTCCGGGCTAGGCGAGAGAATACCCGAAATTGCTCGGCTTACACAAAAAGCAGCAAAGGATGGTCTTACCCCCGAGGAGGCTTCCAGAGTTGAGAGTCTGCGACTGGAACAGGACATAGCTCTCATGAAAATCACAGCTGTGGTCGATGCCATGCGGACAGCCGCCGACAACGCACATAAAAGAATCGACCGAAGGACAAACCTGATTGGAAATGTACTTGAGCATGGATTTCAGCCATGGAGAACCCATACTGGAGATCAAAGAATTGTCGAAGATTACGCAAAAAATGGAGCCTTGATCCACCAGGCCCTTATACGGCTCAATACGATTGAAAACTTCCAGCGCCCCGTGATTGCAACCACTGCTGTTTTGTCGCCATCGTCTGCACTTGGTTCCTTGTTCCTGAAAGAACACCCCAAGGCACTGGAGGCTTTGAAACGTGAGGAAAGCCGAAGAACGAAAAATCCAACAGTCGGTGAACGTGCCATCGGTGTCCATGAATGGCTTGAGAATGCCCATATTGTTCCGCACGTCTCGGGCGGCGGGTCCTATTCTGCAATTCCAGAGGGTTATGCAGGAGCACGCGCACAGGCCTCCAAGAGAATCGTCACAGCGAGGAGCAAGTCCCAGAGTGCAGAAGAGAAAAGTGAGCTTCTTGATGTTCTGAGGCTTGTGGATCCGCAGGCAGCAGTTGAAACTGAGACGCAGGAGGCAAAGCCCTGATATGAAATAGGGAGAGTGATCACATGTACATTTGGCAAATACCATTTGTTGCAGTTTTCTTCTTGATTGGCTGCACACATCAAGACGTAGTGAAATCACCGTCTGAAGCCAAGCCAGTGAAACTTCGATTCCAGAACATGGTTGGGCTTGAGCTTTCTACTGCTGGCTGTTCTATACTGGACTTTGGAGGACTGGATCGGCTTTGTGAGTATGCATTAGAGCGTTCCACCGATATTTTTTTCCAAGTAGGTCCAGCGTTCTCGCGTATAATCGCCCCGACCGAGAACGTGGACGGGGATACGCTCCGCAAACACCGTGCGATTTTGTGGGATGAGTGGAGCAGACAAGGTGTCAGCTTTTATGCGGTATCGGTGCTCGATCTTGTGCCTTCACTTGTCGAGTTTGAGTCGGTTGCAAGAAACGGAAATATTAAGCTCATTAGCACAAATCTTGTGACACCGGACAAGGCAAGAACGCTCTTTGAACCATATTACATCGTAACTGTCGGAGATAAACCGCTTGTGTTTTTGAGTTTTACAGAGCCAACCGCTTCCGATGCCGCTTCTTGGCTGGTCGAGGACATCTCCATATCATTTAAGAAAATTTTGCCTGCATTGCCTAAGGAAACCGAAGTGTACCACGTCACTGGATCGCTATCTGCATCGACGCGAAAAAAGCTGGCCCTTCTTTCTGATAAACCTATAATATTTGTAGGCGGCAAACTAACAGAGCAAAACACCGTCAGCATCGTGCGTGAATCCGCTAACAGTTACTGGATTAAGTGCCCGGATCTTGGGCGTGGCCTAGGTGAGATAGAACTTGTACCTGCAAAAGATAATAAAGATGGAGTTGTGTTGGGGCGTTTTTCCTACGGATATCAGGCCGTTTTACTTCCACGCCGAGCGATTAATAGCCCCCTTTGTGCGAGGCTTATTCCAAAACAGACTGTCACGGCCGAAGAACGAAAGACGTGCATCTCGGATGTCGTTCGCTGTGACGAAAAAAAGTAAACACAAAAACAGGGTAGCGCAGTTCCATTTTTCATTAGCTAGGTACAACAGCGTTAAGGTCTTTGCGATAAGTTACCGTTACCATTTCCTTGTTGTTTTTCCAAAGTAACCAGAACAGATTCAAAATTATCGATGATTTCATCCGGGAGCCTCGATAATTCCGACGGTAATTCGCCGGCCAGACTTGAAAGATCGACATTGTCTTGATGCTCAATTTGAATAACATGAACCACATTAGCGCGGCGCAACCACGCAGCGGGTTGCTATTCCCCCGTCAAACCCATCGGTGAGAGCATCGATAGAATAGCCGGCTTCTCCACGAAAAACATAACCGTAATAATCGGTGCCAAAGCGAGGATCGACAGGCGTTGCAGACCAAAACCGCCGGGCGTATGCCTTTCCATCCTCGATGTAGACGAAATTGGGCAACATCCGCTCAGAAAATAGGGTATCACTCAAAAACTTAGCTAACCGAACAAAATCCGAATCTTTATTGCCGTGTCCGCTATTTCGCGACTCGGGCCACGCACTTGGCAATTGAGCACCTAGGTGCTTGCAGTAGGCAGTAGCATCTTTGATGAACATAAAACGTGGCAAGCCATTCTCTCGAACCATATCGCCCCAGACCATTCCACTGTCGTCTCGCCAAGCCTCACCAAAGGCTAACGGATCGGTTACTCCCAAAGCTATTAGTTCCTTTGGACTGACGCGGGTCAATTTTTTTCCTGAACGAGTCGTTCTTGTTTGGCCGGTCAACACTTCAAATTTCTTAACCACAACAGATGGTGTGGTGCTTTCGAAAAATTCAGCCTTGATAATGCAAAACCATGCCAGCTCTGCTGCCGCTTATCAGTAATATCTCGGAAATGAAGAATTTTTTTCACCGGGAATTGCTGCCAATGAATATCTCTGCTTGATTCAACGAGATCCTTCGGGCTATCGCCCTCAGGATAAATCCTGTCGCGAAACGCTACAGAATTTAACTATCCCCACCTAACGCCCAGTGTCGTTTTTTGGGTTGAACAATAGCTAATCTCGTTGTATTAACTGTGCCCACTATGAATAAGAAAGATACGTTGATCGTTGGGCTGGTTGTTTTTGGGTTAACAATATGCAATTTCGGTTATCGTGAGGCGTCCGACAATCGAAATGCATACAGCACTCACATCGGCTCGATATTTGTAGGTAACGCCTTCGCCGCTGAAAGTGAGCCTCCCGAAGTTGATATACCGCTGCCCTCTGCACAGGTTGAAAGTGCGCTATATCCAAGCACGGTAACAGCAATTAAAACTGCCAAGAAGATTCGAGATAATTTTGCGAAAAGAAGAACCGGGATAAATGCACTAGAGGAAAACGGCCTTGAATATGATCGAATCAATGAGATGTCGGAGACTATCAAAGAGGCGGCAGAAAAGGTTAAAAAGAACCAGGAAAACGACAAGCTAAGTGATGATGCCGAGAAGTACTTAGACGATTTTGTGTCAGCCGAAGGCGACGTAAACAGGCATATGTGGGTAGCTTTAAAGGAGCTCGATCAACAAGTAGCTGCATACGCTGGAACGCTGAGGGTTGCGGCTGAGAAAGAAGGTGATTTTGGATTCAAGGAATGTGGTATCGAGAACGCCACTACTTACGAGGCCATTGTATTGGGAAAGATGTGGGTCGGGAAAGGATACAGAAAGTCGAGCGACCCAGCGTACGATATTATAATCAGCAACGACGGCCCAAACAAACAGGGATTGAAGCAATTCCGTTATCCTAAGTTGAAAACCAAGGGAAAGGGCGAAGGAAAGGTCTAAGCGAACTTTCAGTGGCGTCGAATTGATCAGGGCAAATGGATAGGAAACGGGCATTTGGATATCGTTGAAGAATGAAACCCGAAATAAAATCCTTGCACAGTCCAAACGTCTTAGATTTGGAGAGCTATTCTCCAAAAGATAATGTTTTTGAGTTTCCCCTGGAAGTTTATGCTGGTCCCGAGGGTGTGGATAGAGTCGAGTCTTTCGATTTCATGGTCTACAGCGTGAAGTGGCTCAGTAGCGGAGGAGTCCCTAGGGACACAGTCTTGGTCGGCAAAGACTCGCTCGTCATGTATAATTATGACTTTTCCGTGCTCAAGGAGAAGATAACGGAACTGATGAATTCCTGCACCGGTTCCAACTGGATCGAGTGCGCCGAAAAATTCGGCCGGTACGGTCATTGGGAGTATGAATATTATCGTCCTGAAGGCTATAAATAACAATCGCCATCACTATCTTCAAAAATTAGGATCAGTATGTTGTGTTATAATGGTCTCCTAGAAAAACTGTACGAAAAGATCGTTAGAATCCCCAGAAATCAACCTTAATTTCTGACATTGATTAAAATTCAAAAAGGCGGATAACATTCCAATTTGAGACTCAAAATGGAATCGGTAACTCGCTTTTTCAGAGTGCCCAGTCAGAGTTTTTTTCTGTTTGGTCCCAGGGGCACAGGGAAATCCTATTGGGTAAGACAAAATCTTACAACCATGTTTGGTAATCAACTGCTGCGAAAAAACACAGTGGCTGGCGCCAAAAATGTTACAGCTGCCCGTGGGGTGTGTGTGATTTACCGTTTTCCTTGTTGTTTTTCCAAAGTAACCAGAACAGATTCAAAATTTCCGAGGATTTCATCCGGGACTCTCGAGAATTCCGACGGTAATTCGTTGGCTAGATTTGAAAGTTCGGTGGTTACCTGAACGGGTTCCTGCCGGTCGAGTCGTGCGGTAACTCTTGCAAGCAATTTTCCATACGCGTAGAACGAGCGGTTTGCTGAGCGCATCTGTGCAAGACCATTATTAATGAAGGAAATTCTGTCTACCTTTTCTCCATTCACAGAGGGGAAAAGAGTGGCTAACCGATTATTGACAGCAACCAGCCTTTCCGTCTGCTTTTTGGCTGCTATCGTCTTTTGCACTAGTTCCCGGTAATAGGGTTGAGAGTCGAAACTTGCCGCTTCCACACCCAATTCATTTATTGTGTCCAGCGTGTTGCTGAGGCGACCGATTCCGGTAGTCACCGAGTGTTCGCTTCCGATAAGAGAATGAGAATGTTTTAACGCCAAAGCGTATCTACGGAACTTTTCAATGTCCACCGTGCCAGGTGTTTCGTCAGGAAATTCTTCCGCCAGTTTGTTGTAGAGGCCGGCCAACTGTTCTCGCCCTTCACGAGTTTCCCTATACAGACGGATGAGTTGGTT
>JACQOU010000448.1 GCA_016207775.1 Deltaproteobacteria bacterium | reverse complement strand
CTTTTTAAAGGGGGCAACCATGGGCAAGGATATATTGCACTTAATCGGACCAACGAAGAAAAGGATCGTGCTACGCGTGTCCTTATCACTCATACTTGCAGCGTTTCTTATTTTTGGTTGCCAGCAACAGGACTCAAAGGTCAGTGCGATTAGCCAAATCGATGGCTCGATTTCGGCGACTGTTCACGCAGTCTCAACAGGCGAGCAGGCGAAAGACGAGGCCACGCTTAGTTGGGTAACCGATACCAGCCCTAATCGGTGGGTCATTCAGAAAACGGATAACGAAACGACCATTGCCGACGATCGAATTGATGGCAAAATCCGCACTTGGAGCGATAAGACCATATTCGCCGGTCATTCCTACGTATACAACATCATCGCCGAAATCGATAGCCGCTCAAGCGCACGACCCATTCAGATTCCTTTCAAGAAAATATCGATAGACAATCCAACCGGCGATTGGCGAGAGGAAGTGTTCAAGGCGCTAAATTTTCAAGCAAGGTACACTGGGTGCGAGCAAACCGGTTGCATCGTAAAGCTCGATTGGAATAGCGCACGGGTTGAGGACGTAAATTCTTGGACTATTGAGAGAAGCGAAGGCGGTATTGAACGACCAACCAAAGAGCTTGCTAAAGCACTTACCGTAGGAACGCATCATAACTTTGAGGATACCGACATCAAAGCCGGTACGGATTATTACTATCAGTTTATCGCAATCAAGAACACGTATAGCGTGGAAGGCCATGCTATCGAGATTCGATACCGGGCGAAACCCATGAAGGCCGACCCCGAAAAAGGGAGTTTCATTGACTTCGATTGGCAGCAAATGGATCAACAAGGTTCCCGGCATTAATTGGTGTTGAAAGATTCAATTCACGCCCCGGCTATAGACGCATTAGTAACTGTGTTGGAAGAATTAAGTAATTATTAAACATAAGTAACGGTAAGCACGAAGAAAAACTGAGGTGACAGAAAACGCAATCTTCACAAGAATATAAATTGATGATATGTTGCGTCACTATAAATTGATGCTCATGAGGTGTTTGTTATGAGATCCTGGTTGACGACTTTCTTTTTGACCTTCCTTTCTATTGAGAGTTTTGGTCTTTCGATTGCCAGTAATTGGCACGATTGCGTTTCGAAAGAAGTAAGAACCGTGCTTTCAACGACCTCTTATAAGAACGTGCGTGTTAATGGAGATATGAAGTGGGAATGGTTGCCTAGACACTACGTTTATAGTTTTGCGGCGCGAGAAAATGGGGAAAGCTACAGTGGAATGATTGTCGTGGCTGGGAAAAAAATCGGTCCTCAATCCGATCTTAAGATCGCGTGTTGGTTAGTCGACCGCGCCGACTTCCCAAGCAATGAAAAAGTCTTTCGCTTACTAGATAAGGGCGATCGACCGCTTCATGAAATTTCCGGCGATGGAATTCCCACTTTTAGCCCGTAAACCGTTATTGTCTTTGCAACCTAAAGGGAACGTGAAGAGACGGTCAAAGGATTATTAGGCTGTAATTGAGCATGTGAAAAGCAGCGTTGTGGTAGCTGGATGTTGTTTTGTTAAGGTCTATCGAGGAGGTAATGAACGTGAAAGTGTTGATCGTTGTAATTGCTTTTGTAGGTGCACTCATTTCCCAACACTCTCAGGCGCAAGAAAGTGCTTATGAAATAGAACGCAGGGAAGAATTCCAGCAACACTATGGAGGGGATATGCCGCGTCTTTACGGGCAACAAAGAGTTATGCACCGTGGAATGATGTATGACATGCCCGTCTATCTTTCTGGAGAAAAGTGCCTTAGAACTCTGCGACTAGGGTCCCATTCTCTGGTACTCGATCGGGATAGTGTTTCCATCGGTAATACGAGACGGAAAGTTGAAAACTATTGGCCTGGTTACTCTCTAAAGATTGTAGTCAAAGACACAGTCCGGAGACACACGACGTTTGGAGGAGATGTAACTCACAAGAGAAACTTCTGTATCAGATCACCCCTTCAAATCGGCAGGAAAAGTGCTGATTATGATACGGCTTCACCCAAGTTAATCGACGTCATCGAAGAATTGGGCGTTTTATACAACAACTCTTACTGGAACCCCAGTGATTCTACTACCTACTATGTGCCCTCCGAAGGCGGGTACGAGTTTTTTGCAGTTGTGTCCCTACGAATCCGGGATTGGGGTGAGGTGGTGGTGGCTAGCAAGGAAGTACCGCTCTCAACGGTAGCAAAAGAACTTGACCGTTTTGGAAAATATTCGATTGACTTAGAAAACAGTACCACTAAGGAACGCGGAACGGTTAGTTTCGTGAAGACCGAAGAGCATTCCGATCAGGCGTTTGATAATCTGGAGTATGTTCATTGGCTTCAAAAGCAAGGAAAACGAGGGTTTAAGGACGAAAGACCTTATGATGAAGTGGAGTATCTAAAAGAGAAACGAGAAGCATTGAAGTGACTCAGTGGATTCGGGCCAATCCAAGAGAGGACCGGATTTGCTCGAAGCTCTTTTTTTGGGTGAAAGTGGTGTGGGAGATTGGGCTAGATCCCTAGGTAAGCCTGCCTGACGTGTTCATTGTTTCGCAGTTGCTCCGAGGGTCCTTCGAGCACGATCTTTCCTGATTCCAGCACGTAGGCCCGCTGGCTATGCTTTAACGCAAGTATGGCGTTTTGCTCGACGATTACGATAGAAACACCGCCCTCTGCGATTTTACGAATGGTGCGAAATAGGTCTTGGCAAATTTTTGGGGACAGCCCAAGCGAAAGCTCATCAATGAATAAAAGTATTGGATTTGACATCAAAGCCCGTCCAATTGCTGTCATTTGCTGTTCCCCGCCGCTCAGACTCAAGGCCACTTGGTCAGCTCGGCTTTTTAGGGCTGGAAATAGCGAGTAAACTTGCTCTATATTTTCTTTGACTCGGGGGCGTGCCCGCCTTAAGTATGCGCCCATTTCCAGATTTTCCAGGACTGTCATATCCGGAAATAGTCGACGGCCCTCTGGTGCACACGCGATGCCCAGCCGCGCAATCTGAGACGCTGAACAATGGGTGACGTCTTGGTTCCGAAGTGCGATTGTGCCTTTGTCTTTCGGATGAAGCCCCATGATGCTTTCTATCAACGTGGTTTTGCCAGCGCCGTTCGAACCGAGGAGGGCTGCGATTTCCCCTTGTTTAAAGTTGCAGGATACCCCCCGAATCACTTGGCTTGCTCCACGTCTGACAAATAGGTTGGAGATCTCAAGCATAAGTTGAATCCCCGAGGTATGCTTCAATTACAGTTTTGTCCGTTGCCACGGTGTTTGGCTTGCCGTCACTAATCTTCTTTCCGTTGCAAAGCACAACTATCCGATCAGTATTGCCCATAATTGCGCCCATAAGGTGCTCGATCCACAAGATGGTTACTCCGAACTGCTTGCGAATACCTTGGATCATCGCCGTAGCTAGTTGCACCTCCTTTGGATTGAGACCGGCCAAAATTTCGTCGAGTAGGATAAGCGATGGTTCTGATGCGAGTGCTCTGGCTAGCTCCAACTGTTTTTGTTGTATTAACGTTATTTCTCCTGCCGCATGATCTCTTAGTTCTTGCAAGCCCAGGAGCTGAAGTAAGGCCGTCGCTTTTGATACCCTGGACTGCTTTGACATTTTCCTTTTGGAAAAAGTCCCCACAAGCACGTTCTCAAGACAGGTCATTTTTTTGAATGGGCGCACTATTTGGTAAGTTCTTGCAATTCCACGTCGACAGATCTCAAATGGTGCTAGGCGGTGTATTTCACTCCCTCTAAAAAGGACTGTGCCACTGTCTGCCCTTAGTATTCCACTGAGGATATTAAAAAGAGTTGTCTTACCCGCGCCGTTCGGTCCGATGAGCCCAATGATCTTTCCCTCTTCTATTTCAAAGTCGACGCCTTTCAAAACGGTTAATCCACCAAAGGCTTTTCGAATATTTGAAACGGCAAGCATCAGGCTTTTCTCCGTTTTAACAAGCCCATTAACCCCTGCGGTGCAAATAGCACAATGACCAGCGTCACAAGTCCGAACACCAGGAGATGATATTCCCCGTACACACGAATTTTTTCAGATAGCACCTGCAGGAAGATAGCGCCAACGACGGGACCCAAAATAGTTCCCAGTCCGCCGACCATCGTCATTGCAAGAATCAGGAACATTTGGCCTAGAGAACCGATATCTGGTGTGATCAACATTAAATAGTGGCCGTACAGAGCACCAGCAAGACCTGCTATCGCGCTAGATCCGGTAAAAGCGATCAGACGGACCTGATTGGTCGGTACTCCTGAAGTGTTGGCCGCAAGCTCGTCGTCCATAACAGCTCTAAAACACAATCCAAGATTGGAATGCACAAGACGCCATGTCAGGATCAGCACAACTATGGCGATGAAAAGAAAAGCATAGTAATAGGAGGACTTCGAGTAAGTGGAAAATAGACCTGGCACTTGAAGGCCCATCGTACCGCGAGTCCATTTCTCCTCGTTCGTAATAATGATACGCAAGATCTCAGAAAATCCGAGCGTGGTTAGGGACAAATAGATGCCCCCTAACCGTAGCGTTATGCCGCCAAGAGTGAGCCCCGCCAAACCGGCAAAGCAAGTGCCGATACAGATGCCCGAGATTGGTGACAGGCCAAGATACAGCGTCAATAAGCCAGACGAATACGCCCCAAGCGCAGCAAAGCCGGCGTGTGCGAATGAAACCAACCCTGTGTAGCCCGCAATAAGATTCCAGGAGGAGGATAAAAGAATATAGTAAAGACTGATGATTGCGACGTGCAGCCAGTACTGATCCAGACAGATTGGCGCGCACAATGCCAACAAAATCACAAAAAGAATAGACAGCACCTGCCGCCACATATGACTAAACCCTACTACCATAAAGCCCAGAGGGCCTTACTAATAACCCAACAATTAGTAGAATAAATGTGAAAACCTGGCCGTAGGCCGGTGACCCATAACCGGTTGCAACACTTTCAACAATACCAAGACCTAATCCTGCAACGAGCGAACCTCTGAGGGACCCCATGCCTCCAAGAACAACGGCAACAAATGCAGCAAGACTAATCGGGGTGCTTGACGATGGTGTTACTGGAAAAATTGGCGATAAGATTACTCCAGCGGTAGCGGCCATTGCCGTTCCCAATGCGAAAGCAACGGAGTTAATCCTTATTGAGTCTACTCCCATCAACATGGCTGCTTGTGCGTCTTGCGCTACAGCTCGGACGCTCTTTCCAAACCAGGTCTTCTTGATTACGAAATAGAGTAACCCGAAAAATATCAGTGACAAAACGCCCGCCAACAGCCGTTCCAACCCAAAATCAATATTTAGAGGAAGGTGGACCACCCCTGATACAAAATCCGGAGGTTTGCACGGATAAGGTCCAAACAAAAGCAACGCTGAATTTTGTAATACGATGGCCAGGACGAATGTGATAATGAGCGAGGACATCGAGTCACCGTAAGTGCGCCTTATCATTAGTCGCTCAATAACTAAGCCGAGGAAAAAAATGATGAGAATTGAGCCCGCCATAGCGAGAGGTACTGGAACCCCGGCCTTTGCGCTTAACTGATAACTGACATAACCGCCGAGAATATAGAACTCTCCGTGAGCAAAATTAATGACGCGCATGAGTCCGGCAATTAGGCTCACCCCGGAGGCCGATAAGGCGTAGAT
>JACQOU010000450.1 GCA_016207775.1 Deltaproteobacteria bacterium | reverse complement strand
CGGGTCCCCTCCTGAAAAGGAAGGATGTACCTTTTCAGGCTTGTTGAGCAAGATAGAGGGTGCGTTCGTGGATATACAATTGGATGAGAGTGAGATCGTCCTCAAGGTTTGTCTGGTCGGTATATTTTTCGACAAGGGCCAGTAGCTCGTTTTGAAGATTGAGGGGATCGGGAGCTGGCTCGGTGCTTTTCAGAATTTGGACAATTTTATCGTGGGCCGTACTGTTAGGTTCCGAAAGCGGCTTGATTAAACCATCGGTATGGAGGATCAATAGGTCACCGGGCTTGAGTGTGAGGTAGTTTTCCCTGAAAGGATAATGATCCACACCTCCGAGGGGAGGATTTGCACAAATGGCAAGGGGGGCGGATTCGCCCAGGCGCCACAGAATGGGTTTAAAATCTCCTGCTATGGTGTATTGGAAAGTCAAAGAGGTGCGGTCGATAATTCCATAGAGAAGCGACAAGGATGCCATGTTTTTTTCATAGACTTTTTGAAGTTCATGATTGAGAAAATCGACAAATGTTTTGGAATCGGGAAAGCGTTCCTTCATCTCTTCGAGCCGAACTTTGATAAGAACCGACAGCAGTGAAGCCGCTAGCCCATGAGTCTTGCTGTCGGCGATGAGAATGCCAAAACGTTTTTTATCTCCGAACTCAAAAATGTCGTAATAGTCGCCACCCGCACCTGTAGAAGGTAAATACTTGACCGTCAGGGAGACGCCTGGAATTTCAGGCGAAACTTTTGGCAACAGCGCTCGCTGAACATTGGCGGCTAACTCGATATCTCGTTCCAGATGTTCTACCAGCAGTTTCGATTGAGAAGACAGTTCGTCGACTTGGGACTTTAATGTCTGACATTGCTCCTTGGCGTGCTCAAGTTCGATGGTCAGATTGCGGTGCTGAAACATCTTTTGCAGCGAAAACCACAAGGTATGCTCCCAATTTTCAAGAAGCCAAAGGTCATGTACATCAGTGCGATTGAGTAGAACGCTGAGAACTTTGGGTTGCTTAATCCACTTTACGCTAATTGCTAGAGCCACAAAGCTTCTAGGAAAGCACTCCGAAATGTGTTTCAGGAGCTTAAGTTCTGAACTTTTTCTTGGAGCAAACGCAATCAGGTCAGGTTCGTTCAGCTTTTGACGGGGGAGTGAGGACGCTGTCTCTACTGAAAACCCATTGGATACCAACGCATTGGTCAGCATGCGACTGGGACGCATATGCAGAAAGAGAATTTTCATTGAGTTTTTAGAGCCAGTTCCGTGCGATCGGAAGGCGGATTGTTCGCCTTGATGGCACTCATGCGAAGATGTCTTTTGAGCTTTTTGTTCTGAATATACAGACTGAGAAGCTCAACAATGCAAAGGGCGCCACAACAAATCATGCCGACAAGGGCCGAAGTGAGTACCACAAAGCCGATCGCCATAGGAGGAGCTTTATGGCTTGCAAATGTAATGACCACTTCCTGGCGGTTGGCTTCAACAAACAGCATACCGAGGTACGTTAGAACGATTAACACTAAAAACATGGGTATGATTTTTAAACCCTTCATACTGATCAACCTCCGCCCGCATTTTCCGTGAGTTGCAATTGGCTGCGAATTAAGTCATAACTCGCCAGCAAATGTTGGGGCAGTGATTTGGTTTCTCCCAGCACTGGCATAAAATTGGTATCTCCAGTCCATCTGGGAACAACATGCAAATGTAAGTGTTGTTTCACTCCGGCGCCGCCAGCCTCACCTATGTTCATCCCGATATTAAAGCCATGAGGTTTGTAAGCGAGCTCAAGCAGGCGTACTGCAAACTTGGCTAAGCTGGTGATTTCAGCCCAGTCTTCGAGGGGAAGCAGAGCGAAATCTCCACCGTGCGTATTGGGTACTATAAGCAGATGGCCGTTATTATAAGGGTATTTGTTAAGAACGATATAAGCGCGCCCCGCCCGGTGGACAATAAGACTTTGTCGGTCGTCTTTTGAGCTCACAATATTGCAAAAAGGACAAACATCGTCCGGTGTTGGCGATGTTAAGAATTCCATGCGCCACGGTGCCCAAAGTTGAGTGATAGACATAAAAGGATTCCCTTTCTTATTTTCGTCAATCCACAGTTTTTTCTTCATGAAGTATTGGAGTCAATCCATTTTTATAAGCCAGATAAAAAACACAACAGTGTTGCGTGCTTGATGCGCTGTGATACCGGCAGGTTCGCGCCGCTACTTTACATAAATTGGGTTGTAGAAAAGATAAGGAACTTCGCGGCTGAGCCACAAATGCATCGGTGTGCTCATCTGGCTCCACAGTTCCACCCTGTAGATACCGGGTCCTTGCAGTGGAAAACGGGTTAGAGGGGACGCAGCGGTCTCGAAAATAACTTTTCCGTCTTTGATCACTCGTGCTCTTAGCGGGTAAGGGAATTTCTCGGGGACCCTCAGCGTAAAGGAGCATTGAGGATCCAGCACAACATGATCGCCGCTGCGATGCCGAGCTGTCTTACATTCCAATGACCAGTCATTCCCGCGAAATGGATGTAGCACCGGGAAGAACAGAGCGATCCTGCCTTCACGTATCGCAGTATAGAGCTGAACTTTTCTTTGGTGAAAATCTGCCGCTGGCGGTTCTTTAAGTAAGATAGCATTAGCAGCCAATCGGAATGTCTTGGTATAGCTTGGCCAGCGGAATTCCATGTTGTCTCGTAATTTAACTTTGGAGTGGCTGTCGTGAGCCAGGATGCCAAAGTGCCCTGGCTTGACCACATTCATAGCGTCCCATGATTCGAAGTCTTTCGGGTAAATCTGCAGAAATCTCAAGGCGCCCAGGTAGTTATTGAAAGGATAGATCAAAGTGGTGAGCGAAAATCCCGCTAGCGATTCATAAGCCTGCCTTTGCCAAACGCTGTCGAGATTGATCACCTCAGTTCCATCCGGAAAGCGATCCAGACGGCTCCAGGGGTTTTTCACGTTGCTTGGATGTGCGGTGACTACAAAAATTCCAGGTACGGTCTGGCTGCCGAGAAAGTGTTGGAACGCTAGCTCCCGCACCCGTTCATCAGGCAGACTGACAGCAGAAGTATGCGAATAGAAAATGACCAGGTGACCTGCTGGTGTAGAAGCCTCCATTTCGGCAAAGACATCCACTGTGCCCATGTTTTTTTCTTTGCCCACCTGACGTGCGGTCGAAACGTTGTGGTCGGTCAAAACGATGAAATCCATTCCCGACTGAGCGGCCGACCGAGCCACTTCTTCTACGTCACCTCCACCGTCAGAAAAAGTGGTATGAAGATGGACAGAGCCGATTCTCGGATAAACATCCGAGACAGGGTTTAAGGGTGGAGTGGGGATCTGGGGTGGGAGCAGGCGAAACGTTTCAAACAAGAGCAGTCCGAAGAGGATAAGTCCGATGTAGGGTTTCATTATTTGACCAATTGGATCAGTTGGTACTTTCCAACCGTTTCGCCCCTAACAGAAAGAGAGTAATCCTTAATGACCGTTTTACCAGTAAAGCAGCGCAAAGGTTCCTCAGGCGCAGAGCCATCAGTAAAGACGAGGATGGAAGAATGATCGCAGGGCGATTCGGCAGGAGAGGTAAAATGACTGGGACGAGTTGCGGGTAGCTGGGAAGCCGCAACCTTTTGGTACCGCATGTAGGCTGTCCACTGATAGTTGTGGCAATACACCGGCAGCTGCAACAGGTTCACGTCAGAAGCGACCGTTTTTGAGAGTGCAAATTGTTCCGTTAGTCGCCAAATGCGATCTTTTTGGGGACGTACAATACTCAGTGGTGAAAACAAATGGATCGCAAGTAAACAAGTGACAGCAATCGGGACGCTGAACGAGATGGCTATCAGCCATCGGATTTCTCGATCAAAAGAAGTTCGCTCTGTTATCTTCTGGGCCAGAGGCCAGAATGCCACGTAGGAGATAAAGGCCCAGTTTGCTTCCGTGTAGGTTCGCAAAGTTCGATAAAGAAAGAAAAGCAGAGGTAAGGCAAAAAAGAAAAACAACGTGCGCGTCGTGGGGTGTGCAACCACTTTTCGAAACCGAATGAGCAGCCATGGGAGCATCAAAAAAGGAAGTAAACCGGTCATCAGAGTCTGAACACCGATGAATTCAGCCGCTCTTGAGAATGAAAAGTGTGCCGGATCGGTTGCATGTTCCCATTGAAACCGTAATGGCTGGAAGCCGTTTTGCAGGTTATGGATTAAGATGGGGCTTGCAACAATGGCGGCCAGCACAAGATGAAGAATAAAGCCGCGTGACCACGCTCTCCACCGATATTGGGTTGCAAGCACCAGAAGGGAGCACACAATCGCTAGTCCCATGGTGTATTTGCTCAGTATGCCCGTTCCCAGAATAATCCCTCCCAGGATCCATTGCGAAAGCAGGATAGGGCTTGGCCGGTAGACGCGCGCAATAGGGTCTTCCTCCCATTCGCTTAGAGCATTGCATTGTTTAACGGTCCACAACAGATAACAGGTCCAAAAAAACAGCAGCGGCAAATCTGGCGTCATTAAAACGGATCCAAAGAAGAAGAT
>JACQOU010000445.1 GCA_016207775.1 Deltaproteobacteria bacterium | reverse complement strand
CTGATTATGTATATCCTAGTGACAACACAATTCGAAAAAACCAGCCTGCCAGGCTTTTGATAACACCGAGCGGGTTAGTCGGTAACAACAATATAACTAGTTTCAAGATAACCGCTAGACATAAAGGGATCGACGGCACCCCAACACCCAATACACCCGACTCAATTGTGTTAAGAAACGATCTAGCCCAACTTTATGCGCAAGCTGAACCTGGGGCAGATCCAATCAATTGCCAGGGAAGCCTGAGATTCAACCCAATCACCAATGAGACCTATATTGAAGCGACCGACATCAACACGCGCACGGCAACGGTGTGTCTGGCTTTTGGCAAAAAAGATAGCCAGATTCAGCTTCTGGATATCTATGTAACGACCAAAAATACCGACAATCAGAGTGTCAGTAGCATCAGCGATACCTTCACGTACACAGTTACCGATCCGTTTGATGCTGATCTCACTCAAAATGCTGTATCGCCTGAAAATGGTGCTGTTATTGTTACAGAACAATTACCGAACGATCCAACCGTGTCTAAAGCCCAATGGTCGGTAGCATTAAGCCCACGGGCTGCACTACCCAATGCATCGGATGTAAGGATGAATTACAACACAATCAACGCGCAGGGCACAGACTCCGTCAATCCAGATGCTTTAACAGCGCTTTTGAGCTACCCAAATCCAGGGGTGTATTCCGATTTTGCTGCTACGCTAAGCGATAATTTCGATTCAGTTAGAATTACACACACGGATCCGAGAAATGTGCCTTTTGTTTACAATTTCAAATACAGAGGCAGAGGCAACGGCTACTGCGCAATTGATTTCAATTTTAAGCAGAACACGGCAACGGAAGCGGCCCCAGCGGTAAAGATAATTGCGACCGAAAAGACGAAAGTTAAAGGGACCTGGGTTGACAGGCGTCAAAAACCAACTTACGTTTCCCTCAAAGAAGGCAAGACAACCGCCAAGTGCAATAAAAACAACTCTTGCACAGCGAAGAGCGAAAAGTTTACCCGAGATTTAAGCGGTTTTTGCAACGCCCAACTCACATTCGATGGCACACTTTTTACGAATGGATTGTCTGGCATAACCACCTCGATAAGCACGTACCGGAAAACCGAAAAGACGTACATACAGATAGAGAAGGACCCGTTACCCTCGATGAGATAACCTAAACCATTCCATCGGCAACGAATACATTGGCCTTACCACTCCAGCACAACTTTCCCCGACTTGCCCGTTCGCATGATTTCAAATCCCTCAATAAATTGAGAAACCGGCAAGTGATGCGTGATCACTGGAGCTATGTTTAGACCGCTTTGCAGCAGCGTTTTCATTTTGTACCAGGTTTCGTACATCTCGCGCCCGTAAATACCCTTAATATGAAGGCCTTTAAATATAACTTGGGTGTAGTCGATGGTAACGGGCTCAGAAAAGATTCCGAGCAACGCCACTCGACCACCGTTATTCATCACCTTAAGCATGGATTGTAGGGCCTGTACGTTGCCAGACATTTCGAGTCCGATATCAAACCCCTCGACGATATTCAACGATTGCATCACGGCATCGAAGTTCTCATGAGTCGGATCCATCACAAATGTAGGGTTCACTTTCCGGGCAAGTTCTCGCCTATAGGGATTGATATCTGTAATAATTACATGGCGCGCGCCCACATGTCTGCAAACGGCAGCGGCCATAATTCCAATGGGACCGGCGCCGGTAATTAGCACATCTTCTCCGACCAAATCGAACGACAGTGCGGTGTGAACCGCATTGCCAAGGGGATCAAAAATAGCTGCCACATCGTCGGCAATACCATCAGGCACATGAAACGCATTTTCAGCCGGAAGCGACAGATACTCGGCAAAGCATCCGGAAATGTGGATGCCAATTCCAAGCGTATTTCGGCATAGATGCCGTCGGCCAGCCCTGCAATTTCGGCAATGTCCGCAGGTGACATGGCCTTCACCGGAGACTCTATCTCCTATTCGAAAACCTCTGACAGCAGAACCCATTTGCTCCACCGCGCCACAAAATTCGTGCCCAATAACCAGGGGAACGGGCAGATTCTTTTGTGACCATTCATCCCAGTTGAAAATATGAACATCGCTGCCGCAAATTCCTGTTTTCTTTATTTTGATCAGAAGGTCGTTCGGACCAATGGTGGGTTTCTGTACATCCTCCATCCACAAGCCTTCCTGTCTTTTGCTTTTTACAAGAGCCCTCATAGTTCCCCCTAAACAATTCCGATCTTTTTTCCAACCTTGCAGAAAGCAGCAATGGCCTTATCGAGGTCTTCCTGAGTCAAAGCTGCTGACATTTGTACTCGTATCCTTGCTTTTCCTTTTGGCACGACCGGAAAGGAAAATCCAGTCACATAAATTCCCTCTTCCAAAAGGTTTTCGGCCATGCGAGTTGCGAGCGCAGCATCTCCCAACATAACCGGTATGATCGGGTGGTTTCCCGGCACAAGTGAAAAGCCGGCTTTTTCCATGGCCGCTCGAAAATATCGAGCATTTTCCCTAAGCCGATTGCGAAGCTCTGCGCCGTTTTTGAGCATCTCAAGGACCGTGAGAGTGGTTTTGACAATGGCAGGAGCAACCGAGTTAGAAAAAAGGTAGGGGCGTGAACGCTGCCTAAGCCACTCAATAATTTCCTTTCTACTAGCCGTATACCCGCCAGAGGCTCCTCCGAGCGCTTTTCCAAGCGTGCCGGTAATAATATCCACTCGCCCCATGACTCCACAGTACTCGGGGGTTCCCCGTCCCTGCTCACCCATAAAACCAACGGCATGCGAATCATCGACCATTACCATCGCGCCATATTGCTCGGCCAAATCACAAATGCCTTTTAGGTTAGCTACGATTCCGTCCATTGAAAAAACGCCATCGGTCGCAATGAGCTTAAAACGACAAGACTTCGCCGATTCAAGCTGCTTTTTTAGGTCAGCCATATCATTATTTTCGTACCGGAAACGCTGAGCTTTGCATAAACGTATTCCATCAATAATACTCGCGTGATTAAGAACATCGCTGATAACGGCATCTTCAGATCCTAACAGTGCCTCAAACAAACCCCCGTTAGCGTCAAAACAGGAAGAATAAAGAACCGTATCTTCAGTTCCCAGAAACCCACTTATCTTCTGCTCAAGCTCTTTATGAATATCCTGTGTCCCACAAATAAAACGCACACTCGAAAGGCCAAAGCCGCGGACCTCCAGCGCTTGTTGTGCTGCCTTAATCAACTCGGGATGGTCCGCAAGCCCGAGATAGTTATTCGCGCACAAATTGAGCACTTTTCGGCCACTTGCTTCAATCCAAGCCCGCTGCGGCGAAGTCATTAATCTCTCTTTTTTGTACAATCCAGATTCTTGAAGGGCTGCCGTCTCAGTGCGTAGATGCTCAATAAACTTAGAATCCATTTCGCGCTCCTCTGAAAAGGAAGGATGTACCTTTTCAGAATCTTTTGTACCTTTTCTGGGGGGATTACTCAACTTTTTGGGGTATGGCGGACATTATGTTGGTACCCATGGCATCGAGTGTGGCGGACCACCGCATACCGTAGTCTCCACGGCTGGCTGAACGGAAGCTTTCAAGGATGGAAAGTAGCATTTGGCTTTTGGGATCTTGTTTGTATTTTTCAGAGAACTGAACACGCAGAGTGAGATTCAAAAAGGACCGACGAAGCTCGGCTCCCAATTTCATGTCGCCCGTCAAGGAACCCTTCAAATCTGATGTCTGATCGCCAAACTGAACACTGTTGATTTCAACCACTCCGTTTTTAGCTATCAGTTTAGCTTTCGCATTTCCCATATTAAGCGGGGGCAGGACAAGGCCTTCTATATTTTGTCCTGGAATTTTCAATTGTGCGATTGTTAGATCGATATCCCCGGTGGATTTTGCAAAGTCACTCATTTCCAAGCTCAGATCTGCGTCCAAGTCTAATTTTCCAGAAAGAGACTCACTCAATCCTGGAATACTCAATTGATCTAACAAAACCCCCTCAGCCTCGACGACAAGGCCCGTATGGTCCGGATGGTCTTTGTACTTGACGTATAAATCGCCGCCCTTTCGCAGACCTTTCATTGTTAACGACACGGACGGTCGTGGCGGAATCAAGCTTGCAATTCCCGTTCGAAATGTCAGCTTATTGCAATGCAGATCCAGATCTTTGCCGGCCACCGGAAGGGTAACATCTACGTTGGTGATAGCCACCCCCGGCCAACCGATCAATGCCGGTGCCATAT
>JACQOU010000041.1 GCA_016207775.1 Deltaproteobacteria bacterium | reverse complement strand
GCTCCTCGCAGCGACGACTTCGCGATGCTCCTCGCAGCAACGACTTCACGATGCTCCTCGCAGCGACGACTTCGCGATGCTCCTCGCAGCAACGACTTCGCGCTAGCCCCCAAACGCTACCCAAAGTTTAAAAAAACCTGTTGACGAGTTTTGGACGCCTTTCCTTTTTTGATGATCGCCCTGCTTCCAAAGGCCCCTCCCATGCGCATAATAGCCCCCCTACAGTGATGCAATAAGTTGTGGGCTGTTTTTCAATGGTTTATCGTCGATAGCTGACCAGAAGCCAATCCAACGAGTCAAAAAACCAGGTGGTATAAGAATGGCATCTATGGAGGAATGCTATATGGATAACCACCCACTTCATGAAAAAGCGATGGCCTGTGCCAAAGAATACAAAAGAATGGAAAGCGCACTGGTGGGCGTTCTGATGGAAATAGAAGCAAATCGAGTGTTTGAGAAAATGGGTTACTCATCGCTTTTTCGGTATTGCACAGATGCCTTGTGCCTGAGTGAATCACAAAGCTATGCGCTGATTGTTGTGGCAAGGAAAAGAAAGAAGTCCCTGAGCTAAAAGATAAGCTAGAGCAAGGAACCATCCACTTATCAAACGCCAGACGGATTGCTTCGGTGCTCACCCCGGAGAACAAAGAGCAATGGCTTTCGCAAGCGAGCACGCTTAGTCAAAGAGAACTCGAAAAAGAAATTGTAAAAGTTCAACCAAAGCCACAAATTGCTGAAAGAATTACGCCAGTATCCGAAGGAAGATCTGAGCTTAGGCTTGCTATTCATGAAGAGCTGGAAAGAAAACTAAGACGCATTCAAGATCTCATCTCTCAGAAAACCAAAAAGGCAGCTTCCTTGGAAGAAGCTCTATTGGAAGCAGTCACTCAATATTTAAAACGCAACGACCCTGTTGAGCGAGCACAAAGACTCTGCCCAAACACAGCACCCAAAGAGCAAGCCCCTGGCCGAAGGCCGATTGCGGCGGCGATTAAGCATGCAGTGAATGGCCGAGACAGCGGCAAGTGCACTTACATTCAACCCAATGGAAGGCAGTGTTCGTCAACAAGATGGACTGCGTTTCATCATATTAAACGTGTTTCCAGTGGGGGAACCAACCATGTGCAAAACCTAACAACCTTGTGTGCCACTCACCATCGGCTCGCTCACTCAAGCATAAAAATGGATCCTGCCAAAGTAAACTCACGCTCGTGCGGCGAAATAATTAAGAGCGAAACTGCATGCTCGCATTTGACGTTCACAGCAAATTCAACGGATCAACATCGACACTCATTTGAACGGGGCTTTTGAGCTGCTGCGCTCTGTGAATAACCAACGTAAGAAAATAGCGTAGCACTTTGGGCGATTGGGCTTTCAGCAGGCATTGCCAGCGATACATCTTTTTGACCCTGGCGAGCAAGGCTTCAGCCGGCCCCTGGATATCACATCTTAAATTTGCACGGACAATGGCCTTTCTAATAAAGTCGGCGGCATCATAAGCAAAGGCTTCCACCTTTTTTGCATCACGATGTTGAAACCGAATGACCGCAACCCTTGTGTGAGGAGGAAAACAAAAGGCACTACGTGCCTGCAATTCAGAATCATAAAACTGTTCCGCTTTCATTTCAGCTGCCGCCCTTAAAACTGGGTGAGCCGGATTGAGAGATTGAATGATGACCTCCCCTTTATGTTCGGCCCTGCCCGCTCGGCCAGATACTTGGGTGATAATTTGAAACGTGCGCTCGTTGGAACGAAAATCCGGCAGGTTGAGGCTGGCATCAGCCATTAAAATTCCCACCAAAGAAATGCCCGGAAAATCATGCCCTTTGGCAATCATTTGAGTGCCGATTAGAATGTCAATTTCCTTATCCGCAATTCGATTTAAGAGACTCTCAAGCGCTCGGCGATTTTTAACCACGCTTCGATCCATTCGTGCAATGCGCGCAGTAGGAAAGAGCTGTACCAACATCTTTTCAACTTGCTCGGTTCCAAAACCAATGGTCTCAATGGAAGTCCCCTTACATTCCTCACAATCTTGTGGAGGCTTTCGAATCGCCCCACAATAATGACATTTCAACGAAAGCGGTGAACGGTAATAGGTTAAGGCAACATCACAATCGCGACACCTCCAAGTATGACCGCAATCAGAACAAAAAAGGAAATGCGCATATCCAAGCCGATTCAAATAAAGAGCTGTTTGCAGTCCCTCAGAAATTTTTTCATTAATTTTGTTCACTAATAGCCGACTAAGCCAGGGAATCTTTTGTGAGTACAGATTGTCCCGCTCCTTCATATCAACAAAGGTCACTGAGGGCATGCCTCTTCCGTGAATCCGCTTTTTTAAGGTCACGTACGAATATCTACTCGATTTTGCGTTCGCATAACTTTCCAGCGAGGGGGTTGCCGAACCAAGAATGGCAACGGCCTTCTCCATCTGAGCTCTTACAACTGCCAAATCCCGTGCATTGTAATGCACAGATTCTTCCTGCTTGAAAGAACTCTCCTGTTCTTCGTCCACTATAACGATCCCCAAATTGGTTACTGGAGCAAAAATGGCTGAACGCGCCCCGATTACAACCCGCGCAACCCCTCGCTTCACGCGCTGCCACTGAACGAACCGCTCGGTGGCTGTAAGATCACTATGTAAGACTGCAACCTGCCTGGGAAATCTCGCTGAAAACCTTCCCAGTAATTGGGGGGTCAATGAAATTTCCGGAACAAGAATGAGTGCGCCTTGGTTTTTCCGCAAGCATTCAGCCACGACGGCCATATAAACTTCGGTTTTTCCGCTACCGGTAACGCCATGAAGTAGAATGGTGCACCCCGGGGCAACTTCGAGGATTTTAGCAACGGCATTTCGCTGTTCCTCCGTCAGCTCGGGCGCAGTGACTGCTGTTGTTGGGATCCCTACCGCAGTCTGCGAGTCCGCCGCTTCAATCAGTCGGCTTGCTTTTGCGCGTCCCCTATTAGAGATTTTCCAGCAGTGCCGTGGGATAGCTGCTTCAATCACTTCTCCGATGGGGTGGCAATAGTAATCTGCTATCCAACGGAAAAAGCGTAAATCTGACTCATTAAAAACGGGTTCCTCAGCGAGAACTTTTAGAACGGGCTTGAGCTTATCACTTTTAATGCTGGTTTCTTTGGGGAAACCGAGGACAAAACCATGTGTCGTACGCTTGCCTAGTTCGATTTCAATCAAGCTACCGAGTTGCAAGCCGGGATTGGGCTCTTCTTCTGCAAGATAGTGGAAAGTGGAATGGATCCTGTAGGGAACGGCAACATCTACGATCATCGGTAACTCAATAACAGACGCAAAAAATTGTCTGCGGACACTGCGGATGACGGGTTTCTCAAGGCGGTGTGAAAGCTATTCTTGAATTCGGAAAGCTGCTTTTCTTTTAAGAATCGCACGTCCGCAACCTCTGTCTCCACTTCCCCCCCACTGGAGAATTGCATGACCCATCGCTGGGGGTAGGTACCCCACGCTGTTTTGGTAAACTCCAATACATTCACAGTAACCCAAGCATCTGAGTCCTTCCACTCGATTCTTAGTATTCCACGAAGTTGCTTATCAAAATAAATAGCACGTCGAAATGAGTCTTCTTGCCGGCCGACAACA
Organism: Deltaproteobacteria bacterium; assembly: GCA_016207775.1. Classification (GTDB taxonomy): domain Bacteria; phylum Bdellovibrionota; class FAC87; order UBA2466; family UBA2466; genus JACQOU01. Next base: position 685 of record JACQOU010000041.1, on the reverse strand, counting down.
GCTACGGCAATCCCCTGAGACAGCCGCTCAAGAAAAATGTCATCGTGTATTAAATAGTGATGAGCAATCCCCCAAGTTCTCGGATCGCCTTCGGGCTCAAAGTCGGATTTAAATTGGAATAGGTGTTCCTTGCGCAGGAATTGTTCCTCAATGAGCTGGCTTTGATAAGATTCTGGTGACACAAATAGCAAATAGCCACGTAACGCTAAAGATCGACTTTCAATACTTTTTTCCCTTGAAAAAACATATGAGTTTTTCTTGATAACTGCGCCCACTGGCTGAGGAAACCCTTTCCACAAGCAACTTATTTGGTTGCCTTCTTTAACGAGGCGCTCTTCAAAATGGAGCACGCTCGAACCATCCGATATCTTGTGCTTCAGTACAAACTCGACACCGGATGTAATCGTACGATCCTCAAATACTCCTTTTAGAAGAGATGAAACAGAAGGAAGAAATGCGAGCATTGAAGAAGTGAAGAACAGCGTGAAAAAAAACACGATTTTAAAGCAATTGAGCATTAGTTACACAAAGTGCGAATGTATTTCTTGAGTTTTTCAGCAAGCTCTGGTCTCCGCAAGGCTGCGTCCAGTTGGGCCTTCACATAGAAGAAATGATTTCCCATATCGTATCGCAAGCCCGGTACCCTCATGGCAAACAGACGTTCTTCTTTGGCTAGTTTGTCCAT
>JACQOU010000040.1 GCA_016207775.1 Deltaproteobacteria bacterium | reverse complement strand
GGACAGGGACGGTCAGAGATGATCGGGAGCTTAGGAAGCCACTTTTAGGAGCGGCCCTCCTCTATCCTCTGGTATAGATATTCGTCCAAATATTTTTCCCCGATCTTCGCGACGGCATGAAGAGTGCCCACGCGCCGGAAGCCAAGTTTTTCGTAAAGGGCGATGGCGGGTTTGTTAAAAGTACGTACCGTCATTCGGAGATTCCAGATGCCATGGCGATTTGCCTCGACGATACATTGCTTTAAAAGGGCGGCTCCTAAGCCGATATTTTGAAAGCTATTCAAAACGCCGATACCAAACTGGCCACAATGTTCGGATACGGGAGTTGCAATTTGTTGCAGGTTAAGGTTTCCCACGACAGCTTTCTTGTAAAAGGCACAAATCATGAAATCTTTAGGGGCTCCGATTAGACTTTCCAGGAATTCAGCTTCCTGCTTCTGCGAGATTAAATCGAATTGAGCAGGAGGGCCGTTCAGGTTTTCTGAGGACTCGTGAAATAGTTGACGGACAAATGTTAGAACGGCCGAAGCATTTACTGGAAGCGGCGATTTTAATGTTACTTCCTTCCCGTTTTTCAAAACGACCGTTATTGGTGAAGTCAACATACTGCACGGTTAGCACAGCCATGCCCTTATGCCTAGCGCCTTTTTAAGACCGGTGCCAAAATGAAAGACTGGGAAAGGCCTCTGCCAGGCTCAAACCGAGTGGCATATCCATTGCAGTACGTCACGAACGGAAAATTTATTTTGGAGGAAATAATGAAAAAATACATTCCATTGTTCGTGATGTTTCTTGGCATAAACCTTTTGGCGTATGAGCGCCCTCTTTCGCCGACGATGTACACTTGCCGGGGCAGTCAGGGAACCACCGTTGGTTATACAACGACAAGCATTATAGGCACACCCACGTTTCACGTGACTTATAAGGGACAAGAAGCAAAACATGGCGATATCAAGACTATGGATACAGCCATTGGAAAACTTGTCACTGTTGAGGACAACCATCTGGTTCCTGTCGACGGACCATCCATTCGGTACAGCCTTGTGGTGCCGCACATTAGTCTGATTGGTATGGGAAATGTCGTGACGTTCGATACCCTGTTAGTCAAGACTACCGTGAATAATCCATTCTTTCGTCCGCTGCCTTCTGGACAAGACCAGTTCAATGATTTTGTTGAAGTCAGTTGCAAAGCGGAATACGTCGTATTCTAAATGTCACTCCTTAGGGGCGGATATCTTCGATGTCCGCCCTACTCATCCCAAAAGGGAAGTGTCTTTAATGCCTTTAATGGCATCGAAAAGGTATTGACGAAGAAGCTCGGGGCTGTGCTCTTTTTGAATTGTTTCCTTCCCTCTTCGAATCAAAAGACTATCGGCTTTGTTCCAATGGGATATCAGTTCTTCGCAGCGAGTGGAGAATTGATTTCTTGAGATCAGTTCAGAAATCACGCCAAGAGAGAGTGCTCCGGCTGCGGAAATAAGTTTTCCGCCAAAGAAAAGTGCCATTGTGCGATGGCTTCCAATTTTTTGAAGAAGTGGCTTTGCGATAACAAAAGGAAATAGTCCTTTTGCGATTTCCGGCGTGCCCAGTCGTGAGTCATCGGCTGCAAGAACATAGTCGGTCGAAAGGGCGAGCCCAAGCCCGCCTCCCACGCAGTCACCGTTTATAAGCGAGGCAGTTAAGAAAGGGGCAGCCATTAACTTTTCAATGGCTTGTGAAAAAGAATCGAACATCTCCCTGAGTCGCGTTTCATTGGCCTTGCCGAGCTCATTCAGGTCAGCACCTGTACAGAAGAAACGTCCGGCACCGGTTAAGCAAAGTGCGTGAAGCGATGGATCGGAATACGCGACATCTAAATGCGAGACCAGCTGCTGAAGCAGTTCAGGGGTCAGAGAATTGCCTTTTTCCTGACGATTGAGTGTGAGGATTAGAACGTTTTCGTTTTTTTTCGAGAGGACTAGCTCAGGCATTCTTTTTTCCTGGCGATTGTTTAGCCATCTACTTTGGGGCTTTCTTATTTTTGGGGTTAATCCCGTATTGCTTTAGAGCTGCATCAAGCTTCTTCTTGACCGGTGGAATGTCATTATAGAGTTCTATTTTCTCGATGCATTCCCACATGTGGATGAGATAGAGCTTAAAGTCCTTCATAGTGGCTTGGCCTCTGTAAGTATTCGTTCCCGTATGTACCAGTGCAGAGCGCCATCGGTAACAACATCGACCCTCCTTCCGAGCAGATCTTCGAGGTCTTGAATCAACGCTACATGGTCCAAGAGGCTACGTTCGGGTTCAAGTTCAATCAAAAAGTCAATGTCGCTTTGGGGGCTGCAATCGCCACGAGCTACCGATCCGAAAACTCGCACATTACGCGCACCATGTTTGAATGCAATGCTTAGAATTTCTGCACGCTTGCTCTTTACAAAAGCTGGCAAATCAAAAGGGGCGACTTGTGCTTTTCCTTTTGGGGTCATTAATTGCCTTTTCTTAGGGCGGGGCCTTTAACCCGCGTTGCAATTCTTTTTTTTAGAACTTTATCAGAAGGTGTGGCAAGCAGGGAAGCATTTGGATAATTGGAAACGCAAGAGGCCCAGGTTTTTGGGCCTCTCGCCGTTTCCCACAAAAAGTGAGCTATTTCTGGCGCGCACCCCCACCGTTGCCCAATGGTAATTTGCCATAGATGTGTCGGCCACGTGGTACTGCTGTTTCCTCGTCGAATTCCACGGGAGGTGCGTACCTTGTCCCACCACGATCATCACCGGCCGGCCCAGGAATATCCTGCTGAATTGGATGGGGCTCAGTGCGCCGAGGCTTATTAAGCTCCTCTGGAGCCAGCGGTCCAATCACTTCCGCCGAGCGTGGATCGAAATGAGGCGTTGGGAGCAGTGGCGCATTCACCCCTCGGTCGATAAAACGACGGAGGTTAAATCCGAAGCGATAGCCATGATAGATGTTACAAAGTGGGCGAGCAAGCCCAAGTGTTTCAATTTGAACGACCCTATCGAGCAGGTTAGCCATGATGACTCGCCGATACTCTATCTTTTCAAGCAAAGAAAGTACGAAATCGGGTTCGGGACAGCGCAAATAGCGTCCAACAAAAACGCTGTCACTGGCGGCACCCTCAAAAAGGATGAGTGCTTTATTGATATTGATTGAAAAACCCAGAATGGAAAATAGTTTTGCCCTAAACTGCGGTGATGTCGGACCGGATTTTTCCAGTATCATCCGAAGACGGGCTAATTCTTTGTTAAAGTCGCTTAGCCGTTGCAAAAGGACATGTTCAAAAAGGCCTCCGTCAGTGACGTACGAGCTGTAGCGATCCCAAAGCTCAGGATTTAAGAATTCTAATGGACTGCGAATATCAATTCCTTTTACCTGTCTGAGTTCTGCCAGTCGGCGCCCCAGGTCCTTGCTGCCGTCCAAAAAGATCAAATAAAACTCACGCCATAATGGATCACTCAAGAACCGGTGCAAGGAACGAGGATCCAACGATTGAATAGGCGTGCTTAGGAAAATATCACGGACATCGTCAACGATGGCTCTCACTTCGCTCGAAAGAATTACAAGCTCCGAAACATCCGCAAATATACTCGAAGGAATGTGACCGTGTCTGTGCAATCCGGGATTTGGTGCAATCAGACCAGAATTAGGTCCAAGCCGCGGATTTGGCTGGAACGCACGTCCATTGGGTCCGGGCCGCCGATTTGGGATCATACCGGGACCGGGATTGGGTTCGAACTGACGTCCATTCGGATCGACCTGTCTCGGATCAAGTCCTGGCAGGTCTCCATTCGGATCGATTGGGGCTGGCGGAGGAAGCTCCTCAGGGCCAGGGCCGTTTTGCACGATCGGTCTTGGACCTGGCATTCCGGGAATGCCCTCAGGTCCGTTCATATAGGGACCATAAGCCCTAGCGTCGATTATCTTCTGACCGTTCGGGCCCACCTTGGGAAGTTCTTGTCCATAGACTGTCCCCATGGTTACCGAAAGAACCAGCACAAGACCAAAAGCAATTCTAACAACTCCAGCCATTTCACATCTCCTTGCGATTGAAAGGAACGACATCCTTTCCACCTTTTTATTGGGACATGACTTTTACCACCTTTGACTATGTGTGTCAATTGATGGGCTGCCGATTAGAGGACTGGTAAACGTATAAACACTGGAATTTGCTGTATAAATTAGATATAAGAAAAAAGTCACGGGGAAATCGGCTGGCCTTTCGGCTTCCGACTTCCCCGTTGGCTTCTTCACTTTGCCCTGAAAAAACCTTAATTCACAGGCAATCAAACGAGCGCTTAACAGCTCGAATGTGGCGTTTGCTGTTGGAAGAAACACAAAGCCACCATCCAAGATACCTAGCTTGGGCTCGAAATTTGCGCCGAACGTTTCGTTAAATTTGAAGTGCACCCCCGGGCGGAAAAGCATTTCAAAAACAACGCTGGACATGCCCAAATCAACATTCCAGGTATTGCTCATGCTGCGTATATACGTTCCCAATGATAATCCACCGTAGGGGTGAACAACTCTCGTTCCCGGGATATCGAACCGGTAGAAAGCTGTCGGCAACAACTGGACCGCAAACTCACTGACACTTCGGTTGCCAGACGACCACCAACTTCTAAAGATAAGTGCATTGTCCAGACCCACGTAGATTGGCAACTCCCTCGTAACCCGATAGACACCGCCAAAATTCATTGCAAAGCCAGTTCCGCCATTCAGGCTACTCTGCACTTGAAGTCCGGGGCCTACGGAGAGCAGGAAATTTCTTTCGGCTCCTCTCACAACCACAGTCTCTCTACTCTGACTGCCCAGCGAACTGACCGACCGTTTCCGGCTGCTTCCTTTTTCTGCAGCGAGCAAAATCTGCGTACTTCCCACTAAAGCAATGATCGCAAGTCTTAAAAACATTGTTCCGTTCATTTTTCACTTCCTCCTATTGCAAGCCCATCGGTTAATAAACATAATCAACCCGACCGACTTATAATGATTAACTCGATGTGTCAAACATTAAATGCTTAAGAACATCGCCCGCAAAATAGCCGGAAATTTTAAAAGCTACAAGAGGTTACAGGATTGGTAAGCGTCTCGCACTATGTTAAAGTTGAACCTGGATTTTGCATTTGGAATCGTGATGAGGCCGAGGAAGTTTTTAATATGTTTGGCGAACGCAGGCAAAATCCGAGGAAGAATATTGAATATATTTTGACGAGGGTTTTGCCGAGTACGCCAAACATATCAAAAACTAACCGGCCGCAATAGATTCCAAATGCAAAATCCAGGTTGAAATCCGGGAGGTTTATTGTGGCTGTTTCAGCAGTTCGGGGAATGCATGACCTATATGGTGATGAGCTGCGCCAATGGATTGCGGTTGAAGTCAGGATTAAGAATGTCCTGGGACAATTTGGATACAATGAAATCCGCACCCCTGTCCTTGAAAAAGTGGAAGTGTTTAGCCATACCGTTGGGCAAGACACGGATATTGTAGAAAAGCAGATGTACACGGTTTCAGATGTGGGCGATGAGTGCCTGGTCTTGCGCCCAGAAGGGACTGCTTCATTTGTAAGAGCGGTTGTTGAGCACCAGCTACTCCAATCCTCGGATCCCGGACGTTATTTTTATTATCTGCCGATGTTCCGTCACGAGCGGCCTCAGAAAGGAAGGTTGCGGCAGTTTCATCAGTTTGGAATCGAACTCATCCAAGATTCGTCTCCCGAAGGAGATGCGGAAATTGTTGGATTGGTCGATCACCTTTTTAGGGAAGCACGTTTTGACGCCTATGAAGTGAAAATCAACAGCATTGGTTGCGAAAACTGTCGTCCGTCTTATCGCGAGAAGCTGAAATCTTTTTTCAAGTCGACGCTGGGTTCGTTGTGCGAGCAATGCCAAAAGCGTTTTGAACGATCCGTGTTGCGGATACTGGATTGCAAGAACGAATCCTGCAAGAAAATTGTGGAAAGTGCGCCGCTGATTACCGGCCATTTATGCAATGATTGCCAAACACACCACCAAAACTTTAAAAAGCGGCTTGGGCAAATTGGGGTCAGTTTTGTGGAAGACCCACATATTGTAAGAGGGCTTGATTACTATTGCAGAACCGCATTCGAATTTGTTTCGGGTGTATTAGGTGCGCAGAGTGCCGTTGCTGCTGGCGGAAGATATGATGGAATTGCCAGCCGTTTTGGAGCAAAGCCATTTCCAGCCGTAGGAGTCGCCATCGGGATGGAGAGGCTAATGATGGGGCTCGAGCAAAAGGGGGTTTTGAAAACGCTCAAATCCGGCCCTGTGTACTATTTTGCGGCTTTGGGAGATAAAGCTTTTGAATCCCTTTATGGGTTAGCCGACAAACTTAAGAAAGAAGGCGTTTGGGTGGAAATGAATTATGAAAAAAATAAATCATTGAAGTCCCAGCTTAAGCAGGCGGATCGTTGTGGTGCTCGTTTTGTTTTAATTGTGGGGGATGATGAAATAGCCTCTGGGCAGGGGCTTCTCAAAGAGATGCAGTCAGGAAATCAAATTTCTTTGCACCTGGCAGATTTGCAACAAGATTTAATGAGGAGAGCAATCGTTGTACCTTAAAAGAAGTCACTATTGCGGACAGTTGCGCGCATCGCACGTCGGTCTGGAAGTTACTCTTTGTGGTTGGGTCGACAGATGGCGCGATCATGGCGGCATTGTCTTTATCGACCTTCGTGACCGTGAAGGGATTGCGCAGGTTGTATTCGATCCTTCCAACATCAACATGGATTTACCGTCACAACTTCGTCAGGAGTTCGTGATAGCGATCCGCGGTAAAGTTCGAAGGCGTCCGGCAACGATGGAGAACAAAAACCTTAAGACCGGCGAAATTGAAGTCGCTGTCACTGAACTCGAATTGTTAAACCGCTCTCAAACACTGCCCTTTTCCTTGCATGACGATTCACCAAGCCAGGGGGAAACTGACGAGTCGTTACGCCTTGCCTATCGGTATCTCGACTTAAGAAGGCCACCATTGCAAAACAACCTCGGGATCCGGCATCGTTTCCTAAAATCGGTACGCGATTTTTACAACGACAATGGCTTTTGGGAGATCGAAACCCCCATCTTGTATAAGAGCACCCCAGAAGGAGCTAGGGATTACTTGGTGCCGAGTCGTGTTTATCCGGGGAGCTTTTACGCGCTTCCTCAGTCCCCCCAGACATTGAAACAGCTGTGTATGATTGCTGGATTTGATCGCTATTTCCAAATCGCGCGATGTTTCAGGGATGAGGATTTGCGAGCGGACCGGCAGCCTGAGTTCACGCAGATTGATGTTGAGATGTCGTTTGTTGACGAAAATGACGTGCTCGATGTTCAGGAAAAGATGATGAAAAAGTTGTTTAAGGATGTGATGGGAGCTGACGTAAGTGTCCCCTTTCGTAAAATTCCCTATGCGCAGGCCATGCTGGATTATGGATCGGACAAACCCGATCTTAGAAATTCTCTTGGGTTGTCGGATTTAACCGAGCAGGCAACAAAAAGCAGTTTTCAAGTGTACAAGAATGCGGTTGAACAGGGTGGCATTATTAAGGGGCTTTGCTTCGAAGAGAAGCAACCCATTTCAAGAAGCGAACTGGATCAATTGCCAGCCAAAGTGGCGCGTTTTGGAGCGAAGGGTATTTCCTGGTTTCGGATAAAAGGACCCGGAGAGTGGCAATCGCCTCAGGCAAAATTTTTTGATGATGCGTTGAAAGCTCAAGTGGAAGCGAAACTTCCCTTTAATAAGGCGGCCATGCTTTTGCTGTTGTGTGGGCCTGAAAAGGTCGTCAACCAGGCATTGGATGCCCTAAGGCAGGACTATGG
>JACQOU010000449.1 GCA_016207775.1 Deltaproteobacteria bacterium | reverse complement strand
GCTGCTCTAACCGACTGAGCTATGGGCCCCAATTGGATCGCTACTTTACTGATAATATTCCCAAAGTCCAGCATTCCTTTCCGCATACCAATGGGTCGTTTATCGCGATTGCAAAGAATTGTGAGACACTAATTCTCAATAAACGCCTTCAATCGCTTGCTTCGACTCGGATGGCGAAGTTTACGAAGGGCCTTGGCCTCAATTTGTCGGATACGCTCACGGGTGACATTGAAGTCCTGGCCAACCTCTTCCAACGTGTGGTCAGAGCTTTCCCCGATTCCAAACCGCATTCTCAACACCTTTTCCTCTCGAGGGGTTAGGGTGGCGAGCACTTTTCGGGTCTGTTCCGAAAGATTTACGTTTGTAACGGCATCGGAAGGAGAAATCATCGCTTTGTCTTCAATGAAATCACCCAAATGTGAATCTTCGTCCTCACCGATAGGCGTCTCCAGAGAGATTGGCTCCTTCGCTATTTTGAGTACCTTTCGTACCTTATCGACCGGCATTTCCATCTTTTCGGCAATCTCTTCGGGAGTCGGTTCTCGACCCAATTCCTGCACCAGGTAGCGTGAGGTGCGAATAAGCTTGTTGATAGTTTCAATCATGTGTACGGGTATGCGGATGGTCCGGGCCTGATCGGCAATGGCCCTTGTAATTGCTTGGCGAATCCACCAGGTGGCGTAAGTGGAAAACTTATAGCCACGGCGATACTCAAACTTATCGACCGCTTTCATCAAACCGATGTTCCCCTCCTGAATAAGATCAAGGAACTGTAAGCCACGGTTTGTGTATTTTTTTGCAATTGAAACCACAAGTCTGAGGTTTGCTTCAACGAGTTCCGCCTTTGCGATTTCTGATTTCCTTTCGCCCGCCAGAATGGCTTCATACATTTCTTTTAGCTCGCGGGCGCGAAGATTGGTTTCTTTTTCAATGAGGTCAATCTTTTTGGCGGCGTCTCGCAGCTGGGTATCCAGTTCCAGCAAACCCGAGTAATCCTTCCCGTACTTACTCTTGATTTGTTCTTCATACCGCTTGTTTTTCTTGCTTTCTTTTAGGATCTTCCGAAACCGGCCAAGGGAATCTGCGTTTACTCTTCGAAGATACGTGGTGATTTCCCTCTCGGTTTCTTCAATGCGGCTTACTTGCTGCTTAAACTTTGCAACGATTTTGTTAATCGTTTTTCTATTGAAATTAATTTCCAGAAAAACCCGTACAATACTCTTTCGATTAGAGGCCACCTTTTCACGCAGCTTCTTACGTAAACTTGCGCTCAGTCCAGCCTTGAGAAGCCTTTGCTCGACTCCCCTGAGGGTTTTTTCATAGTTTTTTACCAACTTCATGCCGTCCAAAATTCTGGTCCGGCACTCAGCCTCATTCAGCCCCCCGATCTGCTGTTCTTCGGTTTGCCCATCGATCGTTTCGGGGTCTGTCTCTTCGTCGGTTGCTTCGCCTTCTGTCTCTCCGCCACGAAGAACATCGCGAGCACGAAGCTTATTTTTTTCAATCTTTTCGCCGATAGAGAGAAATTCTTTTATTCCCATTGACGAATTAAGAATGACGTCAAGGACTTCCGTCTCTCCCTCTTCGATGCGCTTGGCGATTTCGATTTCTCCCTCGCGTGTGAGCAGCGCTACAGAACCCATTTTTTTCAGATACAGCCTGACAGGATCTAACCCGCGAGTAAGTTCCTCCTCATCCCCTGCTGCTGGCGCTTCCGCCTCGTGCGCTGGTCGAGCTTGCCCCTTGCGCAAAAGCTTTAATTGTTTTTCATTTTCGACAATTTCAATGTCGTTCTCCTCAATTAACGCCATGACCTCGTCGAGGTCGCCCGATTCAACAATATCTTCAGGAAGAGCGTCATTGATTTCTTCGTAGGTTAAGAACCCTTTTTCTTTACCAGCGGCTATGAGTTTTTGAAGTTCTTTCTTTTTTTCTAACTTAGACATGAATACATTTCCCCGGCGGCATAGAAGAAGTTATGATTGCCTCAAGACAAACGTTAATCTTTACCATTGGATTTAGCGCAACGCAATACCCAAGGACGTATTTTAACCCTCTTTTAGGCACCTGTCCCCATCCTTTTATTGAGACCGTAGAGCTTTCATTCTTTCCAATAACCGAAGTTGTTCCTCTTCGTCGCCAAGCATCCCTGTGAGCTTGACCTGCGTGGTGAGTCTGCGAACCTCCTTCTCTCTGCGCAATTCGCACGCCCTCTTGATAACCTCTTGGAAGTATTCTTGGTTTGGTTTTGGAGCAGGTTGTTTTGGATTGGGTTGTTTCGGATCTGGTTGTTTCGGATCGGCTTGTTTCGGATCTGGCCCAATCAACCGTTGGGACGCTCGGCTGAGAAGGTCAGGGTCGGCCTCTGTTTGGGCCAATTCTTCAAGAACTTTTTCCATGGCCGGCCCGCTCTGTGCCTCATGCATTTTAATGAGCCACCCCTCAATACGTTTGTCTGCGAGGCATCCCTCCCATGCGCTTCGATCAAGTTTTAAGAAGTCTTTCGGGCATTGAATAGCGGCTTCGAAGAGTTCGAGCCCGAATCTATCCCGCTTATGCGTACTTTTCGCGGGGCTCTTTTGGGGGGCGCTCGGGTGAGCAAGGGGGGGGGGCTGCTGCGCTGGCCTATGGTTCTTGGCCGTTGTCTCGATCCATGCGCGCAAAGAATCAACCGTGATTCCAAGCACTAAAGAGATTGAGTCCCACAGCAGAGCGTGTTCAGCTGATTTGCGGGTGGTCAGAAGAATGGGCGTGAGCTCGGAGAGCACCGTTGCTCTTTGCTCTTCACTTAACTTGCCTTTGGCAGCGATCTCTTTCAAAAGCTTTGTAATTTGCTTGGGCGCGCCCGAGCACAGATGTGAAAATTTTTCAGCCCCTTCAGCCATAACGTATTCGTCAGGGTCTTTTCCCTCGGGCAAGGTGAGATCTTTTGCAAATAAACCAGCGGAAAGGAAAAGATGAACCGATCTTTGCCATGCGTCTCTGCCGGCCCGGTCGGTATCAAAAATAGTGACTACTTTCTGAGTCATGCCTTTGATTTGTTCACAGTGTTCTGCGGTCAGGGCTGTTCCCATTGTTGCCACTGCGTTGGTAACCCCCTTCTCGTGCAGGCCGATGACATCCATGTATCCCTCAACGATTAGTGCCTCCCCTTTGCGGCGGATCTCTCGCTCATTTTCAAACTGACCGTATAAGAGTGTCCGTTTGGAAAAAAGCGGAGACTCAGGGGAATTGAGATACTTGGGTTTGTTTTCATCCGGCGCAAGCAGTCGCCCGCCAAAACCCAGAGTATTGCCGTCTCTGTCACGAATGGGAAACATAAGCCGATGCCTGAATCGATCGTAGTGTTGTGCGTTTTTTTCGCTCTGAATGATTAAGCCTGCTTCAACAAGCTGGTTAATTCCAAACTTTCTTTTCTGCATTTGCTCGAGCAGGGTTTGTTGCCCTTTAGGAGATACGCCCAGCATGAATTTCTCAATGGTTTTAGTCGTAATTCCGCGTTTGGTGAGATAGCTCCGCGCTGAAGCATAATTTTTTGACTCACAAAGAAGGTAGTGGAAATACTTGGCGGCCCATTCCAGGCAGGCAGCAATCTCCCTATGGGAAGAAACGGCATTTTGTTTGGGTTTCCACTCCTCATTCTGCAAAGTAACTCCGGCCCTGCGCGCGAGCTTTTGGACGGCTTCGGGAAACGAAAAATTTTCAAAAGCCATCAAAAAGGTGAAGATGTTGCCGCCTTTATGGCAGCCAAAGCAGTGAAAACACTGTCGAACAGGGTGGACGTGAAAGGAAGGGGTCTTTTCCCCGTGAAAAGGACAGAGCCCCACAAAGCCGGAACCGCTTTTTTTCAAAGTAAGATACTCACCAAGCAGTTCAACGATATCGGTGCGATTTCGAATTTCTTCTAATACGGATTCAGGGTACAAAGAACATCACCTCGCTCTGGGCGTTACAAAGAACCGAAGTTCGAGTGCCTGCGCCTTGCTGATTCCGACGCGTTGTGATCTGACTACCTGGTCTGCCGATATCTTAATTCCAAGGTCGACCAGTTTGAAATCATCTTGGTCAAAGTGAAGGCCATTGTGGCGAAGATTTACTCCCAGTGCGCGCGTTAGCTTGCCGGGCCCGTCCAGCAGATGAGCGCTTCGCCCTGGCGCAATTCCCCTGTTCTTAAGCATTTTCTCTTGGCCCAGGATGGCAAGGCCACCACGAAGCAGCACGGCCTCCCCAACGCCCTTTTTCTCAGTGACGACATTCATACAGTAGTGCACACCATAAGAGAGGTATACATAGCAAGTCCCCCCGCTCTCGAACATGGGCCAGTTTCGTTTTGTCAGCCCCCGGAATGCATGGCTCGCTTCGTCTTTAAATCCCAGGTAGGCTTCAACCTCGACAATCTGCACAACTAGAGGTTCACTGGCATGAATGACCAGTCCCTTACCCAATAATTCACGCGCAACAGACGGGGTGTCTCGTAAATAAAAATCTCTTGGCAGGGGCGGTAATCGCAATAAGTCGTCACTCAATTCAAGTCGATTGTTTAGAAAGCTTCGCTCGGGCAACCTCATTGATAAGTTTCCCCTCCGCCCGGCCAGCCGCATGGGCTAATGCAACTTTCATGACCTTGCCTAGGTCATTAGGGCCGGTTGCACCGGTTTCCTGGATGGCCGCTGTTACAAGAGCGTCGATCTCTGAAGCACTTAGGGGGCTCGGTTGGTAAACTTTCAGTATTGAAATCTCCTCTTTTTCCTTATCAACTAGGTCCTGACGGCCACCTTTCTGAAAGGCTTCAACAGAGTCCTGACGCTGTTTGATTAGAGCGGAAATAGTCTTAAATATCTCAGGCTCGTCCAAAGGGGCACGCTTATCAATTTCCCTCTTTTTCATCTCAGCAATTAACATGCGCAACGTAGACACCTTAAGCGCCTGGTGCGCTTTCATGGCATCTTTCATGTCTTGCTGTATTCTAGCTTTGAGGTCCATGCCGCCGAGACCCCCCTATTTACGCTCGAGACGTTTTAAAGCTCTTTTTCTGGCGGCTAGGGATTTCTTTTTTCTTCGGACAGAAGGCTTTTCATAGAATTCACGACGCCTTATTTCCGACAAAATACCAGCTTTTTCACACTGTTTCTTAAAGCGTCGCAAAGCACTGTCGTACGGTTCGTTATCTTTGACTTTTAGGCCAGGCACAAAACATCACCTCTGAACGCGTTAGCTTAAAGGAATATGCAAACTTTCGTCAAGAAAAGAAGTCTTTATTACAAAACCTGCCTATGCAGGTTACAAAATCGCCATGGCATCACCGTAACTGAAGAACCGATACTTATTGGATACAGCCTCTCGATAACATTGCAGGGTCGTTTCCTTTCCAAGAAAGGCGCAAACTAAAATAAGTAGGGAGGAGCGTGGGAGATGGAAATTGGTGATTAGTCCGTCTGCAAAATTAAAACTATGCCCGGGCCTTATAAATAATCGTGTTGCACCGGAAAGACCCTGGATAGGGATAGACTCGAGCGCTCTAAGGGTCGTTGTCCCAACCGCGATTACACGGCCCCCAATTTCTCGTGTCTTTTGAATTCTTTCCATGGTGGCCTGAGGAATCTCATAAAATTCCTCGTGCATCACGTGCTCATCAAGGTTTTCTGATCGGATCGGAGCAAATGTCCCATAACCAACATGAAGAATAAGGTCAGCGAATGAAATTCCTTTTGCTTGCATTTCTCCCACAAGGCTTTGTGTAAAATGCAATCCTGCTGTGGGAGCTGCGACTGAACCAGGTATCTTCGCATAGACAGTTTGGTAGTTATCCCGATCCGATGGAAGTATTGGCCTGCGAATGTAGGGCGGAAGCGGCATGGTTCCAGTTTCTTCAAGCCATTGGTTGCAGTGTTCGTCAGCTAGCAATGGGAAGGTTATCTGAAAACCTTGTTGCGACCGTTCTATAATCGCGGTTTGTTTTCCGATAGTGACTTGGGTGCTGCCACAAATTTTCTTGCCTGGTTTCACTAAACAGTCCCAGCGACTGGGACTACTGCGCTGCGGACGGGTGAGCAGGATTTCATAAGTTCGACCGTTGCAGCCAGTTGCCTTCAGACGTGCCGGCAGGACCCTTGTTCTGTTAATCACAAGCAGATCGTTACGGGTTAGAAAATCAGGCAATAGATTAAATCGAGTGTGGCTGAGTTGGGCAGTATGCTTATTGATGACCATGCACCGGGAACTGTCGCGCGGATTAGCTGGCTCCATTGCAATAAGGTTCCTGGGTAGTTGGTAATCAAATTCTGAGAGTCGCATTCGCACGGCAAAGTGGCACAACGTTAAGTGGTAGGCAAGGCCTCCCGAGAACTTTTCTTGGCCAATCCTTTCCGCTAAAATGAATGATTAATCACCCTAATGAAAAGTTCAATTTTCTCTGCTATCGCAACGGTCTTGGCCATTGCTGTTTTGATCGCGCTTGGTGAGTCAATTTGTCGCATTCTAAATGCTCAAAAGAATGCTCAAAAGCCCCCTTCGGCAGTAACCTCTTATTCCTTTTTAGAGCGTGATCCTGAATTAGGTACCAGGGTTTCTACAGGAACGCATGTGGGAGTGACTCGTCGGAAAGGTTCCCAGATTATCTACTCTGTCAATTATTCCGTCGATAATAAGCACCGACGAGAGACGCCCCAGACGGGTAAGCGCAACAGGTTGGTTTTATTTTTTGCAGATTCTTTGGCCTTTGGCGAGGGAGTTAATGATAATGAGACGCTGCCTTATTTTTTTGCGAGTTTCAGCCGTTCGGCACGGGTATACAATTATGGCACGCCCGGCCATGGGCCTCAGCAGTTACTCGCCCGGCTTGAAGAAGGAAAGCTTGGTGAAGAGGTAAGCGGCGATTTGCCCTCTTTGATCTACATATGGATCGATGCCCATATTAATAGAGCCATTGGTGATATGAGACAGGCTTCTAGCGGCTCGAACTATCCCTATTACGAACTGAGCTCGGAGGATCAACTTGTCCGCAAAGGGACCTTTAGTAATGGTAGGCCACTTCTATCTTCACTCTATAAGAGGCTTAATAGAAGCTCGATTGTTCGTTTTTTTGGGCTTAATTTTCCGAAAATAGGCACGAGACATGTGAAATTTGCGGCCCGCATTCTTAAGGCCTCAGCCGTTCTCTTCAATCAGCAGTTCAAAAGCGATCGTTTTTACGTTCTTCTCTATCCGGGGTGTCTTTTGTGCCAACCACTGAAACAAGAATTGGAAAGCTCTTTAATAAAGGTTCTGGATTATTCCAAGCTTTTCGAACGCGGAAGGAAGGGCCTGATAATTGAGGGAGACGGACACCCATCGCCACAGGCTTACAAAGAAATTGCATTTCGGCTGGCCGAAGATCTTAAGAATAAGTAAACCCGATCGGCTGCATATCAGCGAAGCAAAATCAATTCTTGAGGGTTTTCAAGGTGGCAGCGGGATAGTAATGCGCCAGAATTTCTCGGTGGGTTTTTCCCTTCTTTGCCAGATATTGTGCACCCCATTGGCACATGCCAACGCCGTGTCCGGAACCAAATCCTTCAAAAACGACAGAATGATCATCCATGGTCCAATCGAACCGTGTGCTTTTTATTTTGTCATAGCCCAGCAGCCGTCGTAATTGATCCGACAAAAGTGTCTTTTCATTCCCATCGGCCCCAATTTTCAACTTATCAATTCGGCCAGACGGGCTTTTTCCAAGCGCTACGATTCTTAACTGTGAGAAAACTGAGTTCAAACCGAGAAGTCTCAGCAATTCTGCTTTCTCCACTTGAACGCGCCAGGGGAAGGGGTTCTGCTGGCAGTAGGGACAAACGACCCGACGATGACTTTCATGCCCGCTTTTCCAGACGGAGCCGTCTGTTTCTGTTTTTCCCCCGCAGCGTGAATGGTAATAGGCCTTAATCGGGCCCCGGATTGAAGACAAGTACTCTCCTCGTGTTGCCGCTACTGCCGAGTTTACCCTGTTATTCTCGTTCACTCCTCCATAAACCTGGTCTTGGGTACCGGGCTCAAGGTCATAGAGCGCATTTTTGGGATGCTCAGCCATGTAAAGGGCATAGGTCCTTGATGCGACTGCCTGTGCCTTGAGTGCCTCCATTTCCCAGCTAGGAGCCATTTCTGATGCCAGCATATCCTCGAGATAATTTTCAAGAGGGAGGCTATTGGTGACCGTGATACCCCAATCCATGAGATGAAACTGGATAGTACCCCGATAGTTTTTGGACTTATATTGAATAGAACTACTTGTTGGCGTGCTTTCAATGGCCAAATGTCTCGACAAAAAAGGTGTGCCATTAACGGCCAACACACGCTCTTTTCCAATTGAAATTTCTTTAACCGAAGCTTCGGCTCCAAGAGGTTTCCAGCTTTTGGAATGATCGCCCCGCACGTAAAGAAGACGCCTCAAAGTGGATAGCTGGGCGCTGCGGACGCGGTTGTCCAGGACAACTCTAATGACTGTGCTAAAATGATTAGGTTCTTCGTCCTCGCTTGGTTTGGTCGGAGCGGCATAAGTATTTAATTGTAATAAAAAGGCAAAAAATAACAAAACGGTTGTGATCTTTGGATTCAAGTTTTGTTGAAGATATGAAAGGAGTTAGTTCTATCCTAACATGAAATGGAGCAATCTTCTTTCGGTTGTGTTTGTTTTGACTGTTTTCTTGTCCACACGAATCGCCCCGTGTCAGGACGTAAAAGAACAAGAACGCGAAGATTCACTTTCATTAATCGGTGATCCGGCGCAAAGTTCTTTGACTAGCTCTCTGGATTGGGCTGGGTTAAATCGACCTCCACGAACGAACAACACAGCCGCCCCCTCCATTCAGCCGGCCCCGATAAAAATACTGATTGGTGCCGGGCACGGCGGCAAGGATAAGGGGGCACAGGGTTTCAGGATCTCTGAAAAGGATCTTTGTCTGCGGATTGCAAGAATGGTTAAAAACGAGCTTCAGCTCCAGCCACAGACCGTTCCACTTGAAATCCTTTTAACACGCGATTCGGACATTTTTATTCCTTTAAAGGAGCGCGTTCGAGTAGCTAATGAACGGGACGCTTATCTTTTTGTTAGTATCCACGCCAACTATTCTCCTTCGCCAAAGCCCAGAGGCTTCGAAGTGTACTTCATGAACGCAGAAGCATCGGATGATGAAGCCGTAAAGCTTGCTCATATCGAGAATGCCGGACAGGTGAATACAGTAAAACCAGACGTCCTTTCGATTATATCTGACGTGGAAGTGACCCAGCATATTGGCGAGAGCAGTCGATTTGCAGAGACCATGTTTCGGTCGCTGGCCACTGCGGTCAAGCCGAATGGCCGAGGTGTAAGGCAGGGGCCTTTCACCGTTTTAAGCGGCACGCGAATGGCTTCCGTGCTGATTGAAGTGGGTTTCGTTTCGAATCCAACGGAAGCTTCGAATCTCCGAAGACATCACTACCTAAAGCGTCTTTCCGGTGCTATAAGCTCTGGGATCGTTGATTACGTGGATCAAGTACTGCGAAAGCGAAAGCCTCTGGGTTAGCCAGGTTGTTTCGCAATTACCCAAACCAAGGATCATGCAATGGCTCGTTTAGATGGGCGGTCTGCAGACCAGCTGAGAAAGATAAACATTGTTCCGGACTTCTTGCTTCACCCCGCAGGCTCTTGTCTGATCGAAATGGGATGCACGCGAGTTGTATGCAGTGCAACCCTGGAAGAAACCGTTCCCTCTTTTCTTAAAGGCAGTGGCAAAGGCTGGCTTACTGCAGAATACGGCATGCTCCCGGGCTGTTCGGATCAGCGTGTGAACAGGGAGCGTTCGAAGGTGGGAGGACGAACACAGGAGATCCAAAGGCTCATCGGCAGAGCATTGAGAAGTTGTATCGACCTAAAGATGTTGGGCGAGCGTTCCATTCTAATCGACTGTGATGTTTTGGATGCGGATGGCGGCACTCGGACTGCAGCCATTACCGGAAGCTTTGTGGCTTTGGCGCTTGCCCTGCGAGCGCTCGGCAAATCCAATCCAGCCCTTGCGTCGGCTATCAAGTCCTCCGTTGCGGCGGTGTCAGTAGGATTAGTGGGCGGTGAACCGCTTCTCGATCTGAACTACGAGGAAGATAAAAGGGCGGACGTGGACATGAATATCGTAAAAATCTCTGACGGCAGATTTGTAGAGGTGCAGGGAACCGCTGAAGCGACACCTTTTTCACACGATCAGCTGAACCACTTGTTGCATTTGGCAAGTCTTGGAATTGATCGATTACTTGAGCAGCAAAGAAAGGTGTTAAATTGGTAGAAGAAACTCTTTCACGCTTGCTGATTGCCAGTACGAATTCGGGTAAACTTGCTGAGTTTAAGGCTTTACTCAGTGGATGCTTTGAATGTCTTTCCCCTTCTGATCCTGCTTTTGCTGCCGGGACATTCACTGACGTTTTGGAAGACGGGCTTACGTACCAGCAAAACGCCCAAAAAAAGGTCGATAGTTATTTCAGCATGGCAAGGGTGCCGGTGCTTGCTGATGATTCCGGTTTGGAAGTGAGCGTCCTAAATGGTGGGCCTGGCGTGCACTCAGCTCGCTTGGGCGGTGAAAAGTTGGATTGGAAGGCAAGATGGCAATATCTTTACGAGCAGCTTAAGCCTTTTCCCCAACACGAATGGACGGCAACTTTCCGCTGCGTGCTGTGTTTTCATGATGGGCAGAGCGTTCAGTTCTTCGAGGGCACGGTGCGTGGCCTGATTGCTCCTCAGCCGCGTGGGGAGAATGGTTTCGGATACGATGCGCTGTTTTTCTGTCCAGAGATTGGGAAGACATTTGGCGAAGCCCTTCCTTCGGAAAAGGAGCAGGTCAGTCACCGCTCCCGGGCCGTAAAAAGTTTTTTAACTTGGTGGAAATCCGTTCGCTTGACCGGACAAATCGGTATAGGTAGGGTTAGCTCCAATTGCCCAGGTAGCTCAGTTGGTAGAGCAGAGGACTGAAAATCCTCGTGTGGGCGGTTCGATTCCGTCCCTGGGC